>CANQJK010000001.1 GCA_947624235.1 uncultured Clostridia bacterium
TCGATTCTTCAAAAAAGTTTAACAGTTCTAACATATTTACTCCTTGGGCAAATTGCCTATTTAATTGTTTAAGCGATCGAATCGCTTTGCACTACTGTTTATTATACAATAAATAACTGCAAATTGCAATAGAATAACTAAAAATTACACGTCGTTCATTTTTCGTTATTGTAGTAATTTGCGTAAAAATTTTGTTTGAATTGAGCAAAGTTGTCGTTTTTTATTGCCTGACGGGCGCCCTCTGCCAGTTTAAGCAAAAAAGTAATGTTGTGGATCGACAACAATTCTGCCGACAAAATCTCTTTGCAGTTGACAAGATGACGCAGATATGCCTTGGAAAAATTTCTGCAACAGTAACAATCACACTCGTTGTCCAACGGCGAAAAATCTTGTTTGTAAATTCCGTTTCGCACAACGACCTTGCCGTGAGACGTCAACGCCGTACCGTTGCGCGCAATTCGAGTGGGCAAAACGCAATCGAACATGTCAATACCGCGCTCGATCCCTTCCAAAATATAGTCGGGGGTACCCACGCCCATAAGATAACGGGGCATATTCTCGGGCAAATACGGACGGATGTCGTCCATCATTTTGTACATAACTTCGCTCGGTTCTCCCACCGACAGACCGCCCACAGCTATTCCGCATTCGGCATAATCGCGTACAAATTTGACCGATTCGACGCGCAGATCGCTGAACATGTTGCCCTGTACTATCGGAAACAACATCTGACTGCCGTTTTGGTGCACTTTGGCACACCTATCCAACCAATTGTGTGTGCGGATCATTGCATGTTTTGCATAGTTTTTGTCGCAACCGTAGGGAGAACATTCATCGAATGCCATTATTATGTCCGCACCGAGGTCGTGTTCCGTTTTCATGACGCTTTCGGGTGTAAATATATGTTTGCTTCCGTCTATGTGTGAAGAAAAAGTGACGCCTTCGTCGGTAATTTTGCGCAATTTCCCCAACGAAAATACTTGAAAACCGCCACTATCCGTCAAAATGGGACGTTGCCAATGCATAAATTTGTGCAAACCGCCTGCCTGCGCCACGATCTCGCTACCCGGTCTCAGATACAGGTGGTAGGTGTTGGAAAGCAAAATTTGCGTTCCGATTTCTTCCAGCGTGGAAGGAAGTAGCGACTTTACCGTTGCGCATGTTCCAACAGGCATAAAAATCGGCGTCTCTATGTCTCCGTGAGGCGTGTGAAAAATTCCCGCTCGCGCGCCTGTATGTTTATCTGTGTGTATAAGTTCGTAACTGAATTGAGCCATATTATTTTATGAACATTGCGTCTCCAAAGGAGAAAAATCTGTATTTTTGTTGCACTGCCGTGTCGTAAATTTTGAGCACCTCTTCTCTACTGCAAAATGCAGAAACAAGCATTATCAATGTGCTTTCGGGCAAATGGAAATTTGTTATCAGACAATCTACCACCTTAAATTTGTAAGGAGGATAAATAAAAATATCCGTATTGCCCGAGCATGCCGTCAAATATCCATTTTCGTCGGAGGCGCTTTCTAACGTGCGGACGCATGTCGTGCCAACACAGATCACCCTTCGCCCTTCTGCTTTCGCTTGGTTTATCGTTCGGCTTGCCTGTTCGGAAACCTCATAGTATTCGGAGTGCATATGATGATCTGTCACGTCATTCACCTTGACGGGGCGAAACGTTCCCAAGCCCACATGCAACAGCACCTCGACAACTTCTACCCCCATATCCTTTACTTTTTGCAGTAATTCGCGCGTAAAATGCAAACCTGCCGTAGGAGCGGCCGCAGAACCGTCTATTTTGGAATAAACCGTGTTGTACCGCGTTTTGTCGGACAATTTTTCTTTGATATAGGGCGGAAGAGGCATCTCCCCCAATTCTTCCAAAATGGTTTCAAACGTTCCGTCGTATATGAACTCCACCACGCGACTGCCGTCCTCGCCGATACTTTCCACTCGCGCTTTCAGCTTGTCGCCGAAACAAAAAACCGCCCCCGCCTTGGCAATACGCCCGGGTTTAAGGATCACTTCCCAATGAGTAAGATCCAAACGTTTGAGCAACAAAAATTCTATTTTACCGCCCGTGTGTTCTTTACATCCGTAAATGCGCGCAGGGATCACCTTCGTGTTGTTTACCACCAACACGTCGCCTTTTTGCAAATAATCGGTAATGTCGAAAAAATGTCTGTGTTCGATGCTTTTTGTCTTGCGGTCGTACACAAGCAGTCGAGAACTGTCCCGAGGCTCCGCGGGAAATTGCGCAATAAGCTCCTCGGGCAGATCGTACCAAAAATCACTCGTCCTCATCAGTATCACCCGTCGCGTATATGGACAACATCTCCATGCGTTCCTTAGAAAGTTTTCTTCCCAAATGCTTATATGCGTTGGGCATGCAAACGCGTCCTCGCGGAGTGCGTGCGATAAAGCCCAATTGCAACAAATACGGCTCGTACACGTCCTCGATTGTCGCCGTGTCCTCACCCGTCGCCGAAGCAAGCGTATCCAAACCGACAGGACCTCCGCTGAATTTGTCAATAATGGTAGTGAGTATGTTTTTGTCTACTGCGTCCAAACCCAACTCGTCCACCTCCATTACGCGCATGGCGTGCATGGTCACGTCATAAGTCACCCTGCCGTCGCCGAGAACCTCTGCAAAATCGCGCACGCGTTTAAGCAAACGGTTGGCAATACGCGCAGTTCCGCGACTGCGTTTGGCAATTTCCAATGACGCGGCGTCGTCTATTTCCGTCCCCAACTTTTTGGCGGATTTGAGCACGATGATTTTGAGTTGTTCGGGCGTATAAAGCACCAAACGCATGTGAACGCCGAACCTGTCCCTCAAAGGCGCGGCAAGATTGCCCGCCTTCGTTGTGGCGCCTATCAAGGTGAATTTTTCCAACTTGATGTTGACGCTTGTTGCGCTTGGCCCTTTTCCCACCACAAAGTCCAAACGAAAATCCTCCATGGCGGGATACAGAATTTCCTCCAAACTGCTGTTCAATCTGTGTATCTCGTCGATAAACAATACTTCGTGGGGTTTGAGTTTGGACAATATCGCCGACAAATCGAATTTGCCCGGTATAGCCGAACCGCTCGTAACGGTAATGGGAACTCCCATTTCGTTGGCGATAATGTGTGCAAGAGTTGTTTTTCCCAAACCGGGAGGACCGTACAGCAAAACATGATCCAAACTTTCTCCGCGAGCAAGCGCCGCCTTGATGTAGACGGACATATTTTGCACGACCTTTTCTTGTCCGACGTAATCTTCAAATGTTTTCGGACGTAAAATATTTTCGGTATCCCTTTCCTTTTCGGTGAGGGTACTCGTAAAAAACTGTTGTTCCATTGTCTACCTTTAATTTATCCTGAACGCCATGTTGATAAGTTCTTCCGTTGTTGTGGCGCCCAATTTAGAGGCGGCGTCAACCAGCCTTTCCGCCTCCGCCTGACTCTTTCCCAGCGAACAGAGCACTGCTATCGCATTTTGGATGTCCTTGTTAACCTTCAAATCGGGGTTCTGCGTGACGGGAAGCACCATTTCCGCCGTATCTACGACCATTTTTTCCTTTAATTCGAGCACAATGCGCTCGGCAGTCTTTTTGCCCAGTCCCTTGATCTTGGTAAGCGCTTTTATGTCGCCGTTGAAAATGGCGACCGCCAGCGCGGTCGGATCCATGCCCGACAATATCGTCTGTGCCAACTTGCATCCGATACCCGATACGGAATTGAGTTGAGAAAACATGATTTTTTCTTCCGCCGTCGAAAACCCGAACAGACAAATACCGTCCTCTTTTACCTGCATGAAAACAAAAAGCTTTTGCTTTTGTCCCAAATGACATTCGGATAGCGTGTAGTCGGAAACGGATAGTTCAAAGCCCACGCCGTTTACGTCTACGGTAACGGTCCCTTCGCCGTAATCGGTAATTTCTCCGCAAATATAACTGAACATAAAACCTCTTATTGTATATAAAATTTGTCTGTCAAACCGCCCGTTTGAATGTGTGTGAGCGCAACGGCAAGAGCGTCGGCGGCGTCGTCCGGTCGAGGGATCTTGGACAATCCGAGATAAACCTTTACCATTTCCTGAATTTGCTTTTTGTCTGCCCTGCCATAGCCCGTCATTGCCTGCTTGATCTGCAACGGAGTGTATTCGTAGAGGCGTCCGCAACTGTGTATAGACGCCAACAGCAACACGCCCCTCGCATGCGCGACATTGATACCCGTGGTGATATTTGTGTTGAAGAACAATTCCTCCACGGCGATCTCGTCGGGGTTATACTTTGCCACAAGTTCCGTAACGGACTTGTATATTATCGCAAGACGAACGGGAAAACTCTCCTGTTTGGGCGTACTGATAATACCGTAGTCCACCACCTGTTTGCGATTGAAATCCTCAAAATCCAACACCCCGTATCCCACTATCGCAAGACCGGGATCAAAGCCTATAACTCTTTTCATAACTTCATCTGTTCACCCGATTATACTATATAACAACGCCGTGCAAAAGTCAAGTGAAACAAAAAATGAGTTCACCGAAGTGAACCCATTTGTCTACTGCAAACAACTATTCCTCGTCATCCTCTTCGGGCAATACCACGTTGTGGAACACTTCCTGCACGTCGTCGTTGTCTTCGAGAGCGTCTATCATTTTTTGAAAACGAACAAGGTTTTCCCCATCCAACGTCACCATGTTTTGCGGGATCCACTCCATTTCGGCAGATACAAGGTTCAGTCCCTTTGCTACTACCGCGTCGCGTACCGCGCCCAACACGGATATATCGCAGGTCATTTCTACCATACCGTCCTCTATCGACACATCGTCTGCGCCTGATTCTATCGCCAATTCAAACGCCGAATCGTCATCCAGATCGATGGTATTTTCCGCAATGACGATGCCCTTTCTGTCAAACATATAACTGACGCAATTTGTACCGCCGAGATTTCCGCCGTTTTTGTCAAAGGCGTGGCGAACATCTCCCGCCGTGCGATTTTTGTTGTCCGTCAGACATTCCACGATGACCGCGCTTCCGCCTATTCCGTATCCTTCGTAGGTAATTTCCGCATAGTCCACCGCCGAAAGTTCTCCGCTTGCCTTTTTGATGCTGCGCTGAATGTTGTCGTTTGGCATATTGTTGGCTTTGGCTTTTTGAATAACGTCGTAAAGCTTGCTGTTGGAAGCGGGATCCGCACCGCCAGCCTTTACAGCTACCGCTATCTCGCGCCCGATTTTTGTAAATATTTTAGAGCGTTCCGCGTCGCCCTTTGCTTTTTTGTTTTTGATGTTGTTCCATTTGCTGTGACCGGACATATTAACCTCCTTTATTTGCTGTTCTGAGAGAAAACTTGATACATTATTACGCTTCCTGCCACGGCGACATTCAAAGATTCGAAATTGTTCGCCATGGGCAATGCGACAGTTGTTTCGGCGCGATTTCTCGAATACTCCGAAACGCCGTATCCTTCGTTGCCGAGCACCAAAGCGATAGGCGTACTGAACCGTGCGCTAAAAACGTTTTCGCCTGCCATATCAGCCACGACTATCGGCATATCTTGCAACAAATCGAAAACTTCTTCCTTTGTTCCTTCGTGAAGATCTATGCAAAAATGTGCCGACATGGCGCTTCGCAAAACCTTTGGCGCATACAGATCTACCGATTCGATTGCATATATATCGCCGAAACCGCATGCGACAGCCGTTCGAATAAGCGTGCCCACGTTGCCCGGATCCTGCAATCCGTCCAAAACAAGACAATTGCCCGAAGGAGGAGCAAGAGGAGTTTTTTCTCTTTGCACTACTGCCAAAACCCCCTGACTGTGCACAGTGTCGGACATTTTGGAAAAAATCTTGTCCGCCACGACGATCTGTCCTTCGAAACCGTATGTCTGAGCCTTGCTTTCGGCAACGTAAACGCCGACGACGTTGGCGCCGTGACGAATGGCATCACCGACCAGACGCGCGCCTTCTATTACATATTGCAGATACTCTCTGCGATATTTTTTGTCAAGGAGTTTTGTCACATGCACTATCTTGGCATTGTCTGCGGAAGTGATGACCATCAAATTACCTCAAACAGCAAAAAGAGCCTTGATGGCTCTTGTGCATTAGTTCAAATGAGCTTTGGCAGTTTCGGTAAGCTTTGCAAAAGTAGCCGAATCGCTCACTGCTATTTCAGCGAGGGACTTTCTGTTGATATCGATATTTGCCAATTTAAGCCCGTGCATCAACTTGCTGTAAGACAATCCGTTTGCATGAGCGGCCGCATTTATACGGGCGATCCACAAAGTGCGCATATCGCGTTTTCTGAGACGTCTGCCTACATAAGCATAGTTGCCACTCTTCATCACTGCCTGACGGGCAATACGATAGTTGGTGGATTTGAGACCGAAATAACCTTTGGCACATCTGAGTATTTTTCTGCGCTTTTTTACTGCGTTTACACCGCGTTTTATTCTCATGATCTGATCCTCCTTTTAATAGGGCAACATGCTCTTGATAGTTCCCTCTTGCGTCTTGTTTACGTAAGCGGTACTGCGCAAATTGCGAGTTCTTTTAGTCGTCTTTTTGCCGAGTTTGTGGTTTTTGTTGCATTGTGCACGCTTGATCTTGCCACTCTTCAACACGACAAATCTTTTTTTGGATGCACTATGTGATTTTTGTTTAGGCATATATTTGTCCTCCGATTGAAAATTTTCTATTTTAGCGGGATCAAAAACATCGTTATGTTTCGACCTTCCGTCACAGGCTGTTTGTCTATTTTGGCGACATCAGACAAAATTTCGGCAAACTTTTTCATGACTTCCACGCCCTGATTTGCATACGCCTGCTGTCTGCCACGCATGCGAATGGTTGCCTTCACCTTGTCTCCGTCCTTCAAAAATTTACGCGCAATGTTGGCTTTTGTGTTGAGATCGCCCACGTCTATCGTCATGGAAAGCCACACTTCCTTGATCTCCATGGTCTTTTGATTGCGCTTCATTTCCTTTTCTTTTTTGTTTTGCTCGTACTTATACTTGCTGTAATCCATCAGTTTGCACACGGGCGGAACGGATGTAGGCGCAATTTTCACCAGATCCAATCCCTGTTCATCGGCGATCTTCTGCCCTTCATACGCAGAAACTATACCATACTGATGTCCGTCGTTTCCGATCAGTCTTATCTCTTTGTCTCTGATTTGACCGTTGATTTGAAGTTCTTTAATTGTTGTATCCTCCCCAAAAACTTCCTATGCAATTTTGCCATGCAAAATTGCCACAAGCAAAAAAAATGCGGTATCAAACAAAATACCGCACTTTATACTACACAACTCGGTGTGCAATAACTTAAATATCTGTATGACCGACAAACGCAATTATTCGGCGGTGAGAACGGTGATTCTGCTTGATTACGCATTTATTATATCAAAAGCCCGCCCGTTTGTCAAACGATTGCGTTAAAATATATCCGTCAAAATACAATTTTTTACGATTGTGCGCGGACATATTTTCTCGAAAAATCACATATCGTCCGATTTGCTTTGCACTTCGTCGCAAAGTTTCGAAACAAACTCGTCGATACTCATAGTGCCGATATCGCCCTTCTTTCTGTTGCGAACGGCAAGAGTTTTGTTTTCCGCTTCCTTTGCGCCCAACACAAGCATATAGGGTATTTTTTGCAACTGTGCCTCGCGTATGCGATAACCCATTTTTTCGTTGCGGTCGTCCACTTCTGCGCGGAAACCGCTGTCCACAAGCCTGTCGCACACTTCATGCGCGTATTCCGACTGGTTTTCCGAAATGGGAACGATTTTTATTTGCACGGGCGCCAACCACAAAGGAAATGCGCCTGCATAGTGCTCTGTCAATATGGCAATGAAACGCTCTATGCTACCGAAAACAACGCGATGGATCATCACGGGACGATGTTTTTCGCCATCCTGTCCGACATAAGTCAAATCAAAACGTTCGGGCATTTGGAAGTCCAACTGGATCGTTCCGCACTGCCAAGTACGTCCGATGCTGTCCTCCAAGTGGAAGTCTATCTTCGGTCCGTAAAATGCGCCGTCGCCTTCGTTTATCTCGTAATCTTTGCCCAACTTGTTCAAAGCGTTTTTCAAAGCGTTTGTTGCAGTTTCCCATTGCTCATCCGTTCCCATGCTGTTTTCGGGACGGGTGGAAAGCTCCAAGCGATATTTGAAGCCGAACACGTTGTAAAATTTGTCAATCAACCTCACGACGCCCTCTATCTCGCTTTCTATTTGTTCGGGAGTCATGAATATGTGAGCGTCGTCCTGCGTAAAACACCTCACGCGCATCAGTCCGTGCAACGCACCCGACAGTTCGTGACGGTGAACAAGACCTAATTCTGCCATTCTTTCGGGCAAATCGCGATAGCTGTGCGGTTTGCGCTTGTACACCAACATTCCGCCAGGACAGTTCATCGGTTTTATCGCATAGTCGGCGTCATCTATTTTGACGACGTACATATTGTCCTTGTAATGATCCCAGTGACCGCTACGGTGCCACAATTCCTGATTGAGGATCATGGGAGTTTTTATTTCCTGATAGCCTGCTTTTGCATGTTCCTTACGCCAAAAATCTTCCAAAAGGTTTCGCAAAACCATTCCTTTGGGGAAAAAGAACGGAAATCCCGGTCCCTCTTCGAAAATGTCAAACAGATCCAACTCTCTGCCCAGTTTTCTGTGATCGCGCCGTTTGGCTTCTTCGAGACGTTGTAAATATTCGTCCAATTCCGTTTTCTTTTCAAACGCCGTGCCGTAAATACGCGTCAACATCTTGTTTTTCGTGTCTCCGCGCCAATAAGCGCCTGCAATGCTCGTAAGCTTAAACACTTTGAGTTTTCCCGTAGAACTGACGTGAGGACCTCTGCACAGATCGACATATTCGCCCTGACGATACAGCGACACCGTTTCTGCGTCCAATTCGGACAAGATCTCCGCCTTGTAGTTGTCGTTGCGCTCTTTGAAAAATTCGATAGCGTCCTCTCTTTTGATCTCTTCCCGAACGATAGGCAGATTTTCCGTTACGATCTTTGCCATTTCCTTTTCGATTTTTTCCAAATCTTCGGTTGCTATCACCGCTCCCTCGAAGTCTATATCGTAATAAAATCCGTTTTTGATCGCAGGTCCTATCGCGAACTTGGCGTTCTTCCACAAGCGCGAGACAGCCTGTGCCATCAGGTGCGCCGTAGAATGGCGCAAAACTTCCAACCCCTCTTCGTCTTTAAGGGTGAAAACTTTGAATTGGCAGTCGGAATCTATAACCTTGTTCAAATCGCACAAAACTCCGTTTACCGAAGCGCATATGGCGTTGCGGGCGAGTCCGAGCGAAATGCTTTCGACCACTTCGAGACAAGTGAGCGGTTTGTCGAATTTTTTTACGCTACCGTCCGGCAGTACTACATTGATTGACATATATACCTCCTAATATAAAAAATCCTTATAAACCCACACGGGTTCATAAGGACGAAAAAAATTTTTCCGCGGTTCCACCTTATTTGACGGCAAAGCCGTCCGCTCTTTGCTTTGTATCGCCAAAGCGTGCGCGCCAAGCCAAGTGGTATTTTGCAATTTCATTTGCGACAATCGCACCGTCTGTCACTCTCTGAAAAACTACCTTTGCAAAACGTGTCTTTGCCTATAACGTATTTATGAACTTATTTTAGTACCGCCGATAAAACTTGTCAACTGTTTTGTTGCATTAAATATCCGAACAGTTTTTTACTGGACGTCGATATAATCTACCTCGAATAACGAATTGAGCATATTGCAAAAATCTTCGTTGAGCTTGCGAGAAGTGTAGATCTTGACGTTTTGCGGTTTGAGCCACAAAATATTCAACATCAATTCTTCCTCGCAGGAAGTTTCGCGCGCGAGGGAAAACGTCGGCTCTATCACTTTGTCGGCAGAGCCGTAAAGCACAAAATCATCGTCTACCGATACGGACAGATTTTTAACTTTGCTCGGCGTGGATTCCAACAGATATTGCAAAAACTCCACTATCATCTGACTGTCGGACAATACATAAAAGTTATCCGATACGAGCTTGATAACTTCCGTCCATTTCTTTTTGACGTGACCGAGTCGAAAATTGTAGTACCCGTCCAAGCAAAGTTCTTTATCCACGTCTACCACGCGCGACACCATCTGTTTGTCATAGTCGTTGTCGAATATGCAGATAGTATTGACCAAAACATTTTGATAAAAGTTGCTTTTGCGTATTTTGAGCAAATCGCGAAAAAAAACGTTTTTGTAGCCCAGCGTCAACGCCTGCAAGACCGCGTCGAGCAATATCCGCCGTATTTGAAATCTGTAAGTATCCGCGCAAGCCAAGGAAACATACTCGCGTCGTTGCCCTTGTAATTCCGATATAATACCGTCTACTTCGCTCATTGCAGGCTCCATTTGTCCCTTGATAAAATCCAGCAAATGAGCGTTTTCCTTTACTACACTGACTGTTGCTTCGTACATAGTTGTAGTTTATGCAGATTTGTATTTTATTATTTAATTGCGACAAATGTCGCCAACCTTTTTGAGTGAAATGCAAAATGTTCTGCAAGGTCAAACATTTTGTATACAAAACGACATCAAAAACGGCTTGAAAGCCAATACTTCAAGTCGTTATATGTTTAATATTCTATTTGATTGTTTATGCGATCAACGTACAAGCCCTTTCAGATGATCTTTTGCGTGTAGCTCCATTGCTTATCCGCCTCGCTCACCCTGTAAGACTCCCTCATTTTTTGCAACGCTTTGTTGTATGCGAATTTATTAAGCACCGTTTTTGCCTCGCGCTCCATATATTCGATCGTTTCGTCGCGACATTTTGCCATGGCGGTAGCAACAAGCCAAGCCACGCCCATATCTACATAGTAATTTCCCCATTGTCTTATGTTTTTCAATTGAGCAAAAACCGACCGAATATGCTCGCTGTCGAGATAATTGAGCAGATCAACTACGCCATATCTGCACACAAACGGTTTGTCGCTACAAAGCAATTCGCAGAAAAATCGAAAATACTTTTCCCGTTCGTCAACGGGAGCTTTTACCGCAGAACTATCGCAAACCGCCCAATTTTCGATGGTTCCCGCAAATTGAGCCAAATGTTCGCGCTTTTGTTCGAAGGGCATTTTTGCCGTGGAGATCACTATTCCGCGTAGCAGATCTATCTCGTAATACGCATGTACGGGAAAGCGCTCTACCTGTTGGACGGAAAATTGCTTTGCCAATTTGCGCACAAAAGGCAAGGTACATCCGATGATCGGGACCTTGCTGTTGATTATATTGTTATTAAATTTTTTGTTGCTGTTCTTTTGGAGAAAGTCAACTGTTTCTTCGTATGTCATAAGTAAAAAAATCCGAATACGCCTATCGGCATATTCGGAAATCGTCCGACGGTTACTTTGCCTGCTCTTCGATGTACTTTACGATAGCCCCCACCGTTACCAAATCATTTGCCACTTCGTCGGGAACGGTAATTCCGAAATTATCTTCAAGAGACATGAGCATTTCTACCATATCGAGGCTATCCGCGCCAAGATCCTGCACAATGTTCGATTCCATGGTGATCCTGCTCGGATCGTCGATATTGAGAGATTCTGCAAGAAGTTTTTGTACTTGTTCAAAAATTTTTTGTGTTTTTTCAGAATTCATTGCTATTTCCTCCTAATTTACTTTATTATAGTACACAAATGTGAAACTTTCAAGTATTTTAACAAATTTTATATGCAACTCATACAATTTAGTATGAAATGTTGCACTAACGGAAGATATCTGAACGAACAAACTTATATAGACACAGTGTGCAGATCGCGCAAAAAAGGATGCGCTCGCCCCAAAACTTGTTGTTGTGACGAGGAAGGAGGTTCTTTGCATTACAGCTACTGTTGCAAAGGAGGAAAGCTTACCTTGCGATGCGATAAGCGCTCCCGTGCAATTTCCGTGGAGATATTCCACAACAATCCGTGCCGACCGCCCGATTGCAAGAAGTAAAAAAGACTGCCGTAATGCTCGGCAGTCTTTTTTGTTTACAGATCGTCCGCGTCCTGAACGGGTTCTGCAAATTTTCCCCAACCCAAGGGATTGCCTGTGTAGCTCCCGAATGGATCGCCTTCGTCTTCTTGGGACGAATTTTTGCTGTTCTTTGCACTTCCGCCGGAACTCTTACCGCTTGTGTTTTTGGTAGAGGAACCACAGCTCTTGGTGCTCTTTGCGTTCTTTGTGTTGGAACAATTCTTTGTAGATTTCATTTTTTCTACCTCCTGCTATGAGTTTGTTCAATAGCGGAAATTTTATACAATACAAATCTTACTTGTTGTGTTTTTTTACAATTTCCTCTTGATATATTGGCAAATACCGTTCCACCGTTTCTTGCCATGTAGAGCCAATTTCTTTGGCGTTCATTCCCACCTCGCGTAGATGTTGACGATTGTTCATCAATTCGTTGATTTTATTTGCAACCGACATGGGATTATTTTCCACGACAAAACCATTTACGTCGTTAGTAATCCTCTCTGCCGAGCCCGTGTCCTCGATGACCAACGACGGTGTATTTGCGCCTGCCGCTTCCAAAATTACAAGACTGTCGTTATCGAAAACACTCGTAAATAAAAATAAATCCGCCGAAGCGTATAGCGAATCCAATTTAAATCTGTCCGTTATGGCCCCCGTAAACACCACATTGTCACTCAAATTCAACTTTGCGACAAGTTTTTGAAATTTTTTTAAATGCGGACCGCGTCCCACTATCGTAAACACAAAATCGGAGCGTATTTTCTTTAATTCCGCAAGACATTTCAGAGAAAACCCAATGTTTTTGTATTCGATAATAAGCCCGACATACAGTAAATTGAACTTTTGGAAAGCGTCTCTTGTCTCATGTTCAATCTGCTTTACTTTGACGCTACCATTTTTGACGATTGTAACGTCCTTTTTTAGTCCGTAAGACCTTAATTCGTCTATCATCGAGTAGGATACGGAACAAACCCTATCGGCCTTTTTAGCTCTTCTAATAACTATTTTAAGCAATATCTCCGCCAAAAATGAACTCTTCAACGCGTTTTTGTAGCAATATCTGAATTTCGTATGCACCGTACAAACGGACGGAATCTTTTGCTTTTTTGCATATTTATTGCCAAAACCAGCCATCATTCCCAAGGATTGAGTGTGTACAATATCTGGAGCGAATTCCTTTAATGCACACTTCATTTTTTTTGAAATACCTGGCATCGCCCAAAAATCGTTTGCAGTCACTTGAATACTTTTAGCCCGAACAACCTTGAAATCAAACTGGTTGTCGTCAAATTTTTGATGATAGTTCGGCGCGAGAACAAGCACTTCGTTTGTTTTTTCCAATTCAGTGGCGTATCTGACTACCGCGTTCTCGGTGCCACCTATCCCAGGGACAAAACTGTCAGTAAAAATTGCAATTTTCATGGAGAATCTCCTTTTTTAATTATAAATGATTTAAACGTTCCGTGTCAACTACTTTCATTTTTTATGGTGGTCTTGTCGTTTAAAAATTGTGTATAAACGGTATACAGAGACAATTAATACAAATCGAATTGTGTTTTAAATCGGAAGCATTGCGTGACGCAAGGAATATATTACGGTGTGGTTTGCCTTGACAGCTTTAAAGCATGTTTTTTCACTAGCATGATGCTCCGAAAAGAGTTTCATGCTTTGTAGTTAACAAGCAACATTTCTGACTACGTTACTTGTGGAAAATCGACCATAAAAACATTAAGGCATAATGATGTGTGAAAAAAAATTTAGATTTACTGTCATTGCTAAATTTATGATTGCATTTCAAACGAAAAAGTTATATAATATAGTTTATGTTAGATGAAAGATTAGTAGGTGAATTCAGAATTCACTCAAAAGAATACGAAAAGCTAGTTTCTGACACAATAGAAGAATACAATAGAAACGGCAAAAAGACGATTTTATTTGTATGCGATACTTTTTTCCCTACCATTGACGGCGTGGTTATGGTTATGCACAATTATGCCAAAAATTTGTTTGACAAAGTCAATGTCGTGATGCTCGTCCCCGCATTTAAGGGAAAGGTTTATTCGAAAGGATATCTTGCAATCGGGGTAACAAGCTCCTATTCAAAAAAATTACGCAATCAAATACCTTTGCCGATGTTTGATTACCACTACGACAAACTCCTAAAAAATTTGCATATCGACCTAATCCATTGTCACTCTCCATTTATTATGGGCAGAGTTGCGCTACGACTACACAAAAAACGTCATATCCCCCTTGTTTGCACATTCCATAGTTTATACAAACGAGATTTCAAGAAACAAGTGCCTATGTTGGTGCCACTTATGATGCACTACATCATGCATTGTTTCAATCGTTGCACTGAAGTTTGGACCATGCATCACGCGTGCGTCGAGGCAATTCGGGAATATGGCTACAAAGGGCCTATAACCATCATGCCGAACGGCACCTCCACCGAACCGTCCGCAGACTATTTTAATGAAAGAACCGTTGCTCGGAAAAAATATGCTGTTGCCGACGATACGACTCTATTTGTGTTTGTCGGTAGACTTGTGACACAAAAAAATATTATATTCATTTTAGACGTGCTTGCAGAATTAAAAAAACGTGGACTTAAATTCAAAATGCTGTTTGTAGGGGAAGGCGCAGATCGAAACCTTTTGGAAAAGCATATCAAGGAACTTTGCCTGACTGATTGCGTATTTATCATCGGGCAAAAAGATAAAAATGGCGTTACAGAAGTTTTTTCCGCCGCGGATATGTTCCTATTCCCGAGCTTTTACGATACAAGCTCCCTCGTACAGGTTGAGGCCGCTTCGCGTTACACGCCCACCGCCTTTGTTGAAAAAAGTACAACTTCGTACACAATTACTGACAATATAAACGGATATATATTTCCCGACGATGTCGAGGCATTCGCACAAGGAGTTTATGATGCGATAAGTAACAAGAAAAAACTACACGAAGTCGGGCAAAAAGCTTACGAAGAGTTGTATATCACTTGGAAACAAATCGTAGAAAAAGCTATTGCACGCTACAACGAGATAATAGAAAGCTCGAACAAAGATAAATAAATTTGAATATCACATTCAAAAAAATGGAATCCACCCCCCCCCAAAAAAACGGTTTCGTTTTTAATTTAATGCTAAAATCAAAATCGCCTTTCTTTGTTAGTTATTATATAAGGGTATATTCTTCTCTTGAAGCCTTGCTCCTACCGTTTGCTCTTAACTAGAAATTTTTTTATTCCCCCACAACACACTATTATAGCAACATTTTTTTTCTTGCACGAATCCTTGTCGCCAGTTTGATACCGATACTCACTGTCATTCCCAACAACAAATAAATGTAGAAACTATAGACACGCCATATCATCATACATGTAAAACTTGCACCCGCCACCGTGTAAAGTACGCTTCTAAATAGCCCATAGAATGTTCCGTCCATTGCGCCCGAATTACCCGGAGTCGGGATAAACGTGGTTGCACAGTAAATGAAAAAAGTAATGCGGGTTACTTCGAACCACAGTTCCCACGACGGCGTCCAACCATATGCCACTAATGCATTAGGGAACATCATTAATGCAAAGTACGGCAGTGAACATTGTGCAATGTTGTACAACAACGCCAAAAGCGTCCCCGCTATCAAAATGCGTTTGGACTTGAAAATTATCGCCATATTCTTTTTGTTGTTATCGATTGCGTTTTTGCCTTTTTGTATCCATTGGTCGGGTTTTTTGCAAATTTTCAACTTTGCCAATACCTTGACGCCCCAACTTATGACCTTGTAGCCTGCTTTGGGCATAAATGAGAACACAACTAAAAACAGCGGTACGGCTATATAGAAAACCGCTCCGAAATAGGCGAGGATCTGAACGGACAGGGGCACAATTTCTCGCGGAACGCCCACGCAAAAAGACACTATCGCGCACAGCACAAATGTGAATTGAGACAAAAACATCGATCCGATGGGTATTGCGCCCGCAGGTCCGCTGTCTACGCCGTGTTTGGCAAGATAATAAATTTGAAAAGGTTGCCCGCCCGAACCGAGAGGAGTCACATAATCGTAAAATTTGCCCAACACCGCACAGTTGAAAGAGGTTCCGAATTTGTATTTGCCTGTCGTTTTGCGCACCATCATAAACAGTTTGAACGTTTCCAACAAAATCGTGGCAAAAAACAACCCAAAAAGCACAAGTAAATAATACCAACGACTTCCTATCAACTGAAATATTCGTGATAGATCTACGTCCTCGCCCGAAAAGTCCGACACGGCGGTAAAAACAATAATTGCGACAATAACGACGACAAAAAGAACGGTCACAATAATTTTCCACTTTTTTTTGCGCGACGTTTGCTTTTGCGATACATTAACGTCGATGTCGTTGCCTGCGCTGTCAGCGTGAGAAAGATCGGGCGTATCGTTTACGGTAACAGAAGCGCCTTTATCCGATCCGTTTTCATCGGGATCTTCAAAATCTATATCCACTATTTCTCTTTTTACTTCGTCATTCATTGCTTTAATATTTTACTAAAATACTTTTCCTTTGTCAAATGCTGACGTCGCCATACCGATACATCATACAATATAAAACATAATTCGTCCGATTTGGTGCAAATACAACATGTCAAGCAATAAAATACGATTACCGCAATAAAAAAACCTGTACGTTATAAAGCGCGGTTTCCAAGCGGTCGCTATCGACGATCGGAGTTCGCTTAACAAAGTACAGGAAGATTTAGCATATATTGAAGAAGCTACTCACACCCCAACATTTGACATAGATTCACCTTTATTGAAGGGAAGAACAACAAGATAAAGATACTGAAAAGGAACGCATACGGAGTGAGGAACTTCGAGAGATTCAGGAAAAGAATACTGCTTGCATGCGGGTAAAAGAAGCCCTCTCTCGGTGGCAGTACTGCCATCGAGAGAGGGAACAAACCGATTCAATTATATGTTGGGAAAATACCTACACCCCAACATTTGACATAGAGCCTTATAAAAGCGCGGTTTCCAAGCGGTCACTATCGACGAACGGAATTCGCTTAACAAAGTACAGGAAGATTTAGCATTGTTGAAGAAGCTACTCACACCCCAACATTTGACATAGAGCCAAATTATTTATATATTTATCTATTTTATTGTATTCTCCCAATATGTAATATCGGAAAAATTGACGCTTATTTCAGAACTGTGCGTTGCCGACCGTTCTGGGGAAAGGCAAGACGTCGCGTATATTGGATACCCCCGTAAGGTACATGATAAGTCGTTCGAAGCCCAAACCGAAACCTGCATGTTTCGTTCCGCCGAACTTGCGAAGTTCCAAATACCACCAGTAGTCCTCTTGTTTAAGGCCCAGTTCCTTTATTCTTGCAAGTAACACGTCCAAACGCTCTTCGCGCTGACTGGCGCCTATAAGTTCGCCCACTCCCGGCACCAACATATCCGTTGCGGCAACGGTCTTGCCGTCGTCGTTGAGACGCATGTAGAAGGCCTTGATGTCTTTGGGATAGTCGGTGACGAACACCGGTCCGCCGACGATTTTTTCCGTGAGATAGCGTTCGTGTTCCGTCGCAATATCGCAACCCCAAGTGACCGGAAATTCAAATTCGGCATTGTGCGGAGCAAGCAATTCGATAGCCTTTGTGTAACTCAACCTTTCGAACTTGGAGTTGACGAGTTTGTTCAACCGTTCTTTTAGTCCGTTGTCCACAAAACTGTTGAAGAAGTCGATTTCGTCCGAACAATTTTCCAAAATATAGTTGATGACATATTTCAACATATCCTCTGCCAACTGCATATCGTCGTTGAGATCGGCAAAGGCTATTTCCGGTTCTATCATCCAAAACTCCGCCGCGTGGCGTTGCGTGTTGGACTTTTCGGCGCGGAATGTAGGCCCGAACGTATAAACTCTGCCAAAAGCCATGGCATATGTTTCGACATTCAACTGACCTGACACAGTAAGGTTGGCGGGCTTGCCAAAGAAATCTTTTGAGTAATCCACTTCACCGTCCTTGTTTAGCGGAACATTGGCAAGATCAAAGGTAGTCACCTTGAACATCTCGCCCGCGCCCTCACAGTCGCTTGCGGTAATAAGCGGAGTGTGGACATAAACGAAACCGTTTTCGTGAAAGAAACTGTGCAACGCAAAAGCCACCTCACTTCTCACTCGCATAACGGCGGATATCAAATTTGTGCGCGGACGCAAATGCGCTATCTCCCGCAAGAACTCAACCGAGTGACGTTTTTTTTGCAACGGGTAATCGGGAGTAGATTTTCCTTCCACAACTATCTTTTTTGCCTTCAATTCGAGCGGTTGCTTGTTTTGCGGAGTAAGCACCACCGTGCCCGTTACTACCAAAGCAGAGCCGACATTGAGATGCGCTATCTCGTCAAAGTTGTCTATTATGTCCTTTTCGAATACCACTTGCAAGCCTTTGAAACAACTGCCGTCGTTAAGGTCGATAAACCCGAATACCTTTGAATCCCGTACGGTTTTAGCCCATCCGCACACAGTAACCTGCTTGCCGTCGTAGTCTTTGCTGTTTGAGATTATTTGCTTTATTAAAATCCTTTCCATATTTCAGCCTCTCATTTTCCGCAAAAAAGGCGGTATCGTCGGATCTTCTTCCACCGTGACGTTAGCGGATATACCGCTATTGTCGCGTTTCGGTTGCTCCGTAGCGGACGGAGTCTGCGCTTCTGTTACCGTGCGCTCACGCGGAGGGACGGTAGATTGCGTTGAAGGTTGTCCAACCGAATTGCTACGCTGAATATTTGTCGCCGCAACTTGCGTAGCGGCTTCGCTACTGAAAAATGTCGCCTTACCGTCGTTGCGCCCCGAAAATCCTGTTGCGATAAGCGTAACTTGCACTTCGTCTTTCATATTTTCATCGAAGCCCACTCCAAACAATACGTTTGCGTCGGGAGATATTACCTGCCGTACAAGATCGACGCCCGTCGTAACTTCGTCCAACGAAAGATCCTCTCCTCCGCGGAAGTTGACTATAAGGCTGGACGCGCCCTGTATCGTTGTTTCCAACAAAGGCGAATAGACCGCTTTGCGAATGGCGTCTATCGTTTTGTTTTTGCCTTTGCCTTCTCCTACGCCCATATGCGCCATTCCGCTGTTTCTCATAACGCACTTGATGTCCGCAAGGTCGAGATTGATTCGTCCGTCCTGCACAACTATTTCCGTTATTCCGCGAATACCTTGCAACAAAATTTCATCCGCCTTGGCAAATGCGTCCATTATCGAACAGTTTTTGTCGCGGTTGAGTTTTTCGTTTTGAACGATAACAAGCGAATCAACGTTGCCTTTGAGGTTTTCTATACCCATCTCGGCATTTTTCATACGCTTAAATCCCTCAAAATTAAAGGGTTTTGTAACGACGGCGATTGTGAGAATTTCCAATTCCTTGGCTATCTGGGCTACGATGGGAGCGGCGCCCGTTCCCGTTCCGCCACCCATACCTGCCGCGATAAAAAGCAAGTCCACGCCTTGAAGCGCATTTTGTATCTTATCCTTGCTTTCGAGAGCGGCAAGCCTGCCCACCTCGGGGTTAGCGCCGGCGCCCAAACCCTTGGTAAGCTTTTCGCCGATCGGCATTTTTTTTGCCGACAGCTTGGAAAGCGCCTGTTGGTCGGTATTCAATGCAAGGTACTCCACATTGCGAATACCCGCTTTCATCATGCTGTTGACGGCATTTCCTCCTCCGCCACCTACGCCGACTATCAATATTTTTGCAATTCCACCGGAAGTGTATTCCATTTAGTTATCTCCTTTGCGCAAATGTTTCAAAAACGACAGCAATCCGTTTCTGCCCTTGTTGGCGTGCATTGCTTCGTAGATCAAGCCGTAGCTCGAAGTATATTCATTTCTGTTTGTTTGCGGATTAAAACTGTTGTACAAACGTATCGGCTTTTGCAGTTGTTGCGCCAAGGCGTCCACTCCGCCACGCAGATACGCCAAACCTCCGCCCGTCAACACTATGGGCGTGTTTTGCGGTATTTCTCTTTCGCACAAATCGAAACTGCGCATAATGTAATCGCCTATTTGATCGATACGCGCTTTTACAACGGCATTCGCCTGTTTTGCCTCCACCGTTCTGCCGTGAACGTTGTAGACGTCGCCCGCTTTTACTTCCAAATTGAGGTTGATCTTTTCCAAAACAGCGAGTGAAAAGTTGAAATCGCAACCCAAAACCTGACACAGATCGCTTGCGAGATACCCCGCACCCAAAGCAAACGTCCTTTGAAAAAGCAGTCCTTTTCCGCCACAGAGCATAACGTTGGTCGTGATGTAACCCACGTCGATTATTATGCAATATCCGTCTTTTACCAAAGCGCTCGCTATGTAATCCGCCTGCGCTTCGCAACCGTTTAGATAGTTGACTTTGTTGATGCCCTTCTCCAACAAAATGGGGGCGATGGTATTGCGAAAATACTTTTTCATAAAGGAAAAAGACACCAACCCCGTAAGCTTGTTTGCAATGGCGCCTACGGGATCGAAGGACTTTATCGCGCCGTCCAAAATGTAGTAGACGGGTTTTCCCGTCAACGGATCGTATTCGTCGCCTGCTTTGTAGATATCGGCTTTTCGCACTATGTCCTCGCAGTCGTCGAGATCGATTTTCTTTTTTGAGTGAAACGTTACCGACGCCTCGCTTGTGACCAAGGCGCAAAAAGCCCCCGGTACGCCCACATATAGTTCTTTGATAGGCGTTTTTATTTTGTTTTCAACCTGACCGATAGCCTGCGTTACGACATTGGTCAACAAATTCGGTTCGTACCATTCCTTGTCGCTGAATCCGCTGTAAGCGACTTGTCCCGTTGCCTTGATAACAAAGTCGCCGTCGTCGGACACCTTGGTTGCCGCCATACATGTGACTTTGCTTGAACCGAAATCCAAAACAGCTATAAAATCGTTTTTCATGCGTTCCTCTCTGTTGACGACTATTTGGACGGCGTGGAAATGCGCCCGTTTTTGTAGACGGTGATCGTTATATCATCGCTATGCAAATTGAGATCGGAATTGTAGTACACGCTGTATGCCTTTATGATCCTGTTGGCAAGATCCACCTCGGGCGATTGCACCACGATGTATCCGTTGAGTCTCGGGTGAATCACAAGACTGCCTTCTTCGTTGAAGGTAAAGACGTTTGTCTCGCCGAGCACTTGCCCGACATCGCCTATTTCCACCCAACATTGCCAAGTTGCCAAAATCGAATCGAGAATGTAGCCCAAACGAGTGTTGCTTTCGTCCGACGCAAAACTAAATTTGGTGCCCACGGCATTTTGATCGCCCTCTTTCACGTCTCTGCTGTTAAATGCCGAAGTTATGTCTATCACGTTGGTTGAAGGTTCGGTAACGTATCCGAAACAATCCACATAAACAGGCGCGCCCGTGGACAATTGGAAGCATGCTATCGCAGTACGACGGACAAAGTGTATCTCCACCACGTTGGGAAAGTCTTTGACAACGGCAAAAGCATGCCATCGAGTGTATTTGGTGTTTAATTCCGCCATAAGATTGGTTTTTGACAAAAACACGATACTCTTGCCCTTGTAGGAGGACAAAAGGTCATCGGGAGCAAGCGCTCCTTCGGGGGCGATTATTTCGCTTCCGTCAAAACCGTGGTAAACCGGAACGATTTTTTTGACTGTAAGCACTGCCGACAATACTACAATAATAACCACCACAACGGCTACTACTGCCAGAGAAATAAGAAGTTTTCTGCTCTTCACTTGTAACTCCCTTGGCGAACTGCTCGTAACAAACATATTGCGCCAATAATAATTATCTAAATTATACAACTTATGCCCAATATAGTCAATGAAAAAAAACAGAGGAAATATAATATTTTGTATATTTTTACATGGCTAATTGCGGAACGCTTTCCCTGTTTAGTCCACAGGATACCCGTTTGCGATTGTCGCAAAAATAGACGTGTCTCAATCGACGACCGTTATTTTTGCGCCCAATTTGCAAAGATTTTGCGCCAAATCGGAATATCCGCGATTTATGTGCTCCACCCCTTTCACGGTAGATTTTCCGTTTGCGGAAAGCGTTGCGATCACCAACCCCGCTCCTCCTCGAAGGTCTTTTGCGGTGACGACTGCGGGGTGCAATTTTCGCCCTTTTACCGTGGCGATATTTCCGCTGATAGCGATATCTGCGCCCATGCGGGATAACTCCGTGGCGTTGTGCATAAGTCGGTTTTCGAACAGTTTTTCCTCAATATGCGTTGTGCCTTCGGCGACGCAAGCAAGAGACAGCAACAGCGACTGCATGTCCGTGGGAAACCCTGGATAAGGCGCAGTGGAAACGTCGCCGTAGCCCGAAGCGGGGCGCATGGCGTTCAATTTGACGGCGTCATCGTACTTTTTTACGCAAAAATGCGGGCTTAACACGCTCAAAAACGCGTCCAGATGTTGCGGGATACATTTTGTGACCGTTACGTCTCCCAAAGTCGCCACCGTGGCGGACAAATATGTCGCCGTGACTATGCGATCGGGAATTATGTCAAACTCCGTGCCATGTAGCTCGTCCGTGCCGACAATGGTAAGATCCGATCCGCCTACGCCGTATATCGTCGCGCCCATTTGCACCAACATTTGTTCCAAAGCCACCACTTCCGGTTCCGTCGCACAATTGTACAAACGGCTTGTGCCCTTTGCCAAAGCGCATGCGCAAAGCATATTTTCCGTCGCCCCGACGCTGGCAAAACGCAATTTGTAGTTTGTTCCTTCGGGCGAACCGCAACAACTGACCATTTCGTCGTCGATCATCGTTTCCACTCCCAGCGCCCTCAAACCGTCGATATGTATGTCCATGGGACGAGCGCCGATCGCACAACCCCCGGGCAAAGGAAGCGCTATTTTGCCGTATTTGGCGACCGTACTGCCCAAAACAAGCGCCGATCCGCGTAGCAACGTGGCGATGTTCCTCGGCGCGCATATTGTGGTAAGCTCGCCCCAGACGGTTACCGTATCATTTTCACGAACGATCTTTTTGCCCATGGAAACAAGTAAGGCAAGCATGTTCTCAACATCTGCAATTTCGGGACAATTTTTCAACGTTACCGCGTCTTTGGTCAAAACGGTAGCGCCAAGCAACGCCAAAGCACAATTTTTGGCGCCGTAAACTTCTATTTCTCCGTGAAGTCTGCGACCGCCGTCAACTATGTATTCCATAATTTTTCCCCCAAACCGTTGTCATATACATTTGATGATAAGTTGAGCATAACGCCCATTGCCGTCATAAAAACCACCAGGGATGTTCCGCCGTAACTGATAAAGGGCAACGGCAAACCCGTCGGAGGAATACTACCCGTTACCACGGCGAAATTGAGCAAAGACTGCACTGCTACGACGGCGGAAATTCCGCCCGCAAGATAACAACGAAACTTGTCGCGACTGTTGACGGCAATACGAACTCCGCGAACTATCACTACCGCATACAGGGCAAAAACCGCAAGACAACCGAAAAGTCCCGTTTCCTCGCCTATCACCGAAAAGATAAAATCACTCTCCGCAAACGGCAAAAAGCGATATTTCTGTCTGCTGTTAAACAAGCCGACGCCAAACCACCCTCCGCCTCCCAAGGCATAAAGGGACTGGATCAACTGATACCCTTCGTCTTTTGGCGAAGCCCACGGATCGATAAACGCCAAAAGCCGTTGCAGTCTGTACGGTTCCATTATTATCAACAAAGGAACAGCCAGCGCAATCGGCACGAGCATGAGCAAAAAATACTTCCATTTCATTCCGCCGATAAAGAGCATTATAACCATTAGCATTGCCATGCACATGGTAATGGACATGTTGGGTTCTGCAATGATGAGTGCGCAAAACAATATACCGACGCCAATAGGCAACAGACAGCAACGCAGTTTGGACATATCCGCTTTGGACATGTACACGGCGCAAAACAACACATAAGCAAACTTGGCGATCTCCGACGGTTGCATGGAAAAACTTCCCACTCCTATCCAACGGCGCGCTCCGTAATTTTCTATGCTTATCCCCGGAACAAAAACCAAAACAAGCAAAATTACCGAAATAACAATGCCCGCTATCCACAACTTTTTGATGAAATCGATGTTGATCTTGGATGCGACAAGCATGGCGACCAAACCAACAAGCGCGCCTATCGCCTGCTTGGTAAAAAAGAAATATTTGTTGCCGTAGGCGATCTCGGCGGAATAGGAGCTTGCACTGTAAACGAACACCAACCCTATTACCACTAACGCCAATACGGAGCACAACAATATGTAATCAATTTTTTTGCTCGTCACTTTTTATTTTTTCAACCGCCTTTATGAAATAGTTTCCTCGTTCTTCAAATCCGCAAAACTCGTCAAAACTGGCACAGGCATTGGACATCAGCACAATTCCGTTTAATGGCTTCATAACTTCGTAACACAGCTTCACGGCGATGTCCAAACTGTCGCATAAACGTATGTAAACGCCGTGTGTTTTACCGCATTCGGCAATGGCATGCGCCGTTTGTCCGACGGCGACTACCAGTCTGACGTTGCTTCCCATTTTGTCGAATATTTCGTCGTACCTTTCTCCTTTGTCGGATCCGCCCAAAATAAGCGCAAGATCCCCAGCAAAGCACTGCAATGCGCTGACGGTCGCATGTACGTTTGTCGCTTTGCTGTCATTTATGAATGTCACACCGCAAATTGTATCCACATACTGCAATCTGTGCGGGAGAGGGCGGTAATCGGAAAGGGCGCGAATTGCAACGGAAGGATCGACCTCGACGCAAGCGCATGCCAATATGGCGGATATCGCATTGGACAAATTGTGCTGGGCAAATCCCGCAATAGGCGTTGCGTCAAACGATCTTCTGTTGCCGTCAACGTTTACGGTCAATTGCCTTTCGTTATAATAACAGTCGGCGCCACTATCTCTCACTGAAAAGAACAATTTTGCACACTTGCAATTTTTGCTGAGCGCCATCACATTGGCGTCATCCATATTGAAAATCGCAAAGCCCTCCTTTTGATGGAGAAAATTATTTTGCTTGGCAAGCGCATACGCCTCGAAACTGCCGTGATAATTGAGATGATCGGGCGCAAGATTGGTGAACACGCTGACATAAGGAGCAAAGTTTCGGCAATCGGCAAGCTGAAAACTCGAACTTTCCAACACTACTATCTCATCAGATCCGACATCTAAAACCTGCGACGAAAAAGGCACTCCTCCGTTTCCCAACAAACGCGTCTTTACGCCGTTGTCTTTCAAAATTTCGTATATCATTTCGCAGGTAGTCGTTTTGCCGTTTGTTCCAGTTACCGAGATGCACCTGCCTTTGCAAAAGGGAAAACAGTATTCCAACTCACCCAATATTTTTGCACCTCTTTTTCGAGCCGAAACAAGACCTTTGGCAAAAGGAGGTACGCCGGGACTGACCAACACGACATTGTTCGAAGCGAGATCGCAATCGCTATCGAACCCGAGACTGTCGTCATATTGAATTGCGTCTATATGCTGTTTTTGCAACATTTTTATCAAACTATTGCCCGTTTTGCCTCTGCCGTACACTATTATGTCTGACATATTATTCTCCGAAACCCAGCAAAATTAAAGTTATCGATACTGTAACTATGCAATACAGCACGCATATGCGCGTTTCGCTCCACCCTTTTTTTTGCAAGTGATGATGAAAGGGCGCCATGAGGAAAATTCGTTTTCCCTTGGTGAATTTAAAATACGCGACCTGCATTATTACCGACATACTGGACACGACGAACATGATGCCCACTATGGGTATAAACAGGCTCATACGGCTGAATATCGCTACGCACGCCACGATAGCGCCCAACGCGAGAGAACCCGTGTCGCCCATAAACACCTTGGCGTCGTTGCAATTGAAAAGCAAAAATGCGACAAGCGCACCGCAACTTACGTAACAAAGAGAGATCAAATCGAGCGTTTGTTTGTAACCGTAGGTATCGCCCACTCCTTCCAGCGTTACCAGTTCTTTTTTGAGCAACGCTATCATTCCCGCAAGGAAACAAATCGTTGTACTCGTAGCCAATCCGTCAATACCGTCCGTCAAATTGACGCTGTTTGTGCAGGCAAGATATATGAATATCACAAGCGGTATTATCCAATATCCGATATCTGCTTGTTTATCGGTAAACGGAATACGGATACGTCCGCCTATCGATATGTCAGAGTAAACAAAAACGGCGACCAATACGGCAATGGCAAGCTGTACGAGAATTTTTTGGTATGCGTGCAAACCCATGTTTCGTTTGTAATGTATTTTGATAAAATCATCCAAAAACCCCACTACGCCATATGCGACAAACACCGCGATCGCAACCGCCGTGGCTCTGTTGGACCAATCGCAAAAAACGGAAGAAACAAGGCTGATCGCCAAAATAAATGCGATCCCGCCCATTGTGGGAGTTCCTTGCTTGTTGCTGTGCTCCGTAACGTATTGCAATATTTCTTGACCTGCTTTAAGTTTTTTTAGCAGGGGCAATAACATTGCGCAAAACAGCAAGCAAAGTATAAACGACGCCAAAAAAGAAATTTCCCGCATAACGCTCCTTTACTTCATCAAATATGTACTAATCTACCCTCAACAGGTTTCGCACCACCTCGATATCCGAATAGGGAAATTTGCGTCCCCTTATTTCCTGATATTCTTCCGCGCCTTTACCGAGGATCGCGACAGTATCTTTGCCCGTAGCGATAGACAGCGCGTATTCCGTAGCTTGCGAGCGGTTGAGAATTATTTTATACCTGCAACTCAATGCTTCCGATACGTCGCGCGCGATCAATTTAGGATCTTCAAAACGCGGATTATCGTTGGTCAATACGGCAAAATCGGCATACAAAGATACTTTTTTCGCCATGAGCGGGCGCTTAAATTTGTCGCGATTGCCTCCGCATCCGAACACGACGATCAAATTTCCCTCGCACGTTTTTTTGAGAAAAGACAGTATGTTGTTTATTCCGTCGGGAGTGTGAGCAAAGTCCACCACAATACGCGCTCCGTCCGATCGAATGAGCGTTTCGTTGCGACCGCTGACGCACTCCACTTCGCCTATCGCGTTAGCCACCGTATCTATATCAACGCCCAAAATGCTTGCGCATGTGGCGCTTGCAAGAGTATTGTACACATTAAAAATACCCGCAAGTCGCGTTTTTATCATCGCATTCTGCCCAAATATTTGCAATTTGTAGGAAGAACCGTCCTTTTCTATGTTGACGTCGGACGCTATCGCGTCGGCTTTGGAGTTTATCGCGTATGTTGCCGACGGGAGCATTTCGGCTATTTCTCTGCCCAGTTCGTCGTCTGCGTTCGTAACTACATTTTTGACAAATTCAGAGGCAAAAAAACTCCTTTTGGTATCGCGGTAATTTTCCATTGTGCGAAAAAAGTCCAGGTGATCCTGCGAAAAGTTCGTAAAGACCGCCACCTCGGATGTTATGCCGTACATTTTGCGCAAAGCAATGGCGTGTGCCGAAACCTCCATGACCGCTATATCGACCTTGTTGAGATACATCTGTCTGAACCAATAATGCAGTTCGATCGGATCGGGAGTCGTCAGCGACGTCGCATGGCGCTGTCCGTTAAAAAACACGCCGTTTGTGCCTATAACAGCCGTATTGTATCCTGCTTTGCTCAATATCGCTTCCAATATATATGAAGTGGAAGTTTTTCCGTTTGTACCCACCACAGACACTATTTTCAACTTATCGCAACAGCGATCGAAAAAGTTTTTCGAAGCGATGCACATGACGGTACGCACATCCTCAACTACGATCTGCAACGCCTTTGTTTCCAACGGATGATCGCATACTATGGCAACGGCTCCGTCGCCTATGGCTTTACGGAAAAAATTGTGCCCGTCGTATTTGGTCCCTTTAAGACAAAAAAACAGACAGCCTTGCTTTATTGTAGACGTATCGCAGGATAGGGACTGAATATCGGGGTTGCCCTCTCCTATTATTTTGTAACAAGCACCGTTAAGTATCTGTTGAAGATACATTTGCAAACTCCGAAAAAAAAAATAATCCGTACGCTTTTATGTACAGATTATTTTATTTGTTTTTATTGTTAAATATGATTGCGCATGCAATACGTTTTGTTTGCCTATTCGCACGGAGGTATATTTTTGTAATTTATTATTTCCCTAAACACCAAACCTGCATACGGTGCCGCAACGATAGATCCGTAACTCTGCCCCTGCGGTTCGTCCACTATCATCAAAACAAGGTATTTGGGATCGGACGCAGGGAAAAACCCAACGAATGAGGAAACATATTTGCCCGTTGCCAAGGCGCCGTTTACAAATTTTTGCGCTGTTCCCGTTTTTCCGCCCACCTGATAACCGTCTATTTTGGCATTTTTTCCTCCGCCTTCGTCTACGACGCGTTGCAACATTTTGGCTATTTGCTTGCTCGTTTCCTCGCTTATCGCACGGTTTACCACCGTGGGCGAAAATCTTTTCACCACCTGTCCCGTTGTCGGATCGGATATTTGCTTTACCAAATACGGTCGCATAAGCAACCCGCCGTTTACGGCGGCGCCCGTTGCCATACAAAGTTGCAATGCCGTCACTGCAATAGTCTGTCCGAAACCTATACGAGCCAGATCTCCGTTTGTAACGGAAGCCCGCGGAACTAAAATACCCGCCTGCTCTCCCGCAAAATCAATGCCCGTTACGTTTCCGTAACCGAATTTTTCAAGATATTCGTACATCGTATCTTTACCGAGAGACAGGGCGATATCTGTAAAAATAGGGTTACAACTGTTGTTCAATGCGTCGGAAAGATTTTGATTGGAATGTTTTCCGTTGGCATGTTTGGTCCAACAGCTTATTTTGGAACCGTCCACGATACGGATCCCCGATGAATTGCCGAAGATATGGTCCGCCGAAAAAGCCCGCGGATTTCCTTGACGGAATTCCTCCAAACAGGCGGAAGCGGTAAGCACCTTAAAGGTGGAACCGGGTTCATACACATCGGTAAGCAATGTGTTTTTGGAATACTTCATCAGGTATTCGAGATCGTCCCTCGGCAAATCGTTAAGATCGACGCTCGGTTTGGAAGCCATTGCGAGAATTTCTCCCGTGGTCACATCCGTTACGATACATCTTGCGCCCTGCGGACTTTGCTGATACATTGCAAGTTCCAATACGTTCTCGACGATCGTTTGTATCACGGAATCTATCGTCAATGTAACCGTCATGCCGTTGACGGCAGGGATATACGTTGTGGAACCGCCGTCCAACTCATCGCCTACAAGGTCCGTTTCCGTGAGAAGCAATCCGTTGATGCCCTGTAAATATTTGTCGTAATACGCCTCTATACCCGTTTGTCCGACGCCGTCAGAGGACACGAAACCCAGCACCTGAGATAAAAAATCCCCGTACACATAGCTTCTCAGCCCCTCGGAAGCGAGATAAATTCCTTCCAATTGACACTCGCGAATTTTTTCCGCCACGTCGCTTGTTATCTGACGTTGGATAGTCACCTCGGAAATGCCTCTTTTGGTTATTTTATCATACACCGTTTGGTAATCCGTTTGCAATATCGCCGACAATTCGTTTGCGACGCGCTCGGGATCTTCCACGCTTTGAGGACGGACATATACGCTGTAACCAGTTTTTGTTGTGGCAAGCAGATTTCCGTTGGTATCGCATATATCTCCGCGGTATGCTTTGATAGGCAGATCGCGTTGCCATTGCTCCGACGCTCGGGCTTGGAGTTTTTTGCCCCAAATTACTTGTATATACCCCAAACGCAAAAATATGACTGATAATAAAAAAATTGCCATCACAACGAGCGATAGCAATCTCTTTTTTGTTATATAATAGCTGTTTTGCAAATCAGCCCCCGAATACACTGCTGAACCAATCGCACAACGAGTCAAACCAGTTGGATTCGACCGAGAAATTTTGTGCAGGCCTTGTCTCGAGTTCGGTATAGTTCATGGTATTTGAACGCGACGCGTCTATATATCCGAGTTCTGTTGCACGTCTGTCCAGATCCTCGAAGTTTTCCATTTGCGATTGAGCGGTCAGTTGCTCTACCGATTTGGAAAGTTCCGAGTACTCTGCGCTACTCAATATAGCCGTTCCGAACGAGTTGGAAACGGATACTGCGCAAAGCGTAACCGCCAAAATAAGCAACAGCACGACAAATGCGTAGCTTGCGACCATGACCTTTTCCTTGGTGGACAGTTTGCTTGCGGTGTGAGTTTTCGTCGCAGAGTAATCGCGATGATAACTCATCGAAAGCGTTTGAGACGAGGGCATAACGTCGGGAGACGCGTCGGATATATCGGCACTCTCCGTTGTTGCTGACACGCCGAGTTTAAGCTCTATCTCGTCCATCGAGAAATCCGTATTTTCTTCTGCTGTTTTCGAAACGGACGTTTCTATATCGGAGTAAACGTCTTGTTTCGGTTGTTGATATCTGTCGTTGTTCCATTGCATAGTATTCACCGCCTTGCGATATTATTACTTTTTGACAAATACTCTGAGCTTTGCGCTTTGAGATCGGGGGTTGTTACGTTGTTCTTTTAGTGAAGGGGTAACGGGCTTTTTTGTGAGCACCACGCCCTTGGCTCTGTGGTTGCACACGCATACGGGCAAATTCGAAGGACAAATGCAATCTGTTGCAAAATCCGCAAAACTTTGCTTTACTATGCGGTCCTCCAAGCTGTGGAAGCTTATCACGGCAAGTCTGCCGTTGTGAACGAGACGTTCGACCGCCTCCGACAAAAACTCGCTTAAACCGTCCAACTCTTTGTTGACCGCTATACGTAGCGCCTGAAAGGTTCGCTTTGCGGGATGACTGCCCTGTTTGCGAGAACAATGCGGAACAGATCTTTCTATCACGTCCACCAACTGTCCGCAAGTTTGCAAAGGCTGTTTTTGTCTTTCCGAAACGATGTTGCGTGCAATTGATTTTGCAAATTTTTCCTCGCCGTAGTCGCGTATTATGCGACACAGTTCCCATTCGGCGTAGTTATTTACGACATCCTTTGCCGTGAGCGCCTGAGACAGATCCATTCGCATATCCAACGGCGCGTCCGATGACATATACGAAAATCCTCTTTCGGGATTGTCTATTTGGTAAGAACTTACGCCGAGATCGGCAAGTATTCCGTCCACTTTGTCTATACCCAGCGAATCCAGCACGTTTCCGAGTTCCTTAAAGTCGCTGTGTACAAAGCGAACGTCTCCTTTCGTCAACTTTTCTCTGCACGCTTCGAGCGCTTCTTCATCCTTGTCTATTGCAACAAGAGTTCCTTTGTCGAGCTTGTCCAATATTTTAGCGGAATGTCCGCCACCGCCTGCCGTGCAATCTACATAGATCCCGTTGGGGTTTATATTTAGCGCATCGATAGACTCTTCCAAAAGTACCGATTTGTGTGAGTATATCATTGATCCTTATGCGTTGCGTAGTGTAATGTCATGTTCAATTTGTCGAACGCCTCGGAAGATTTGTCTTTTTTGCTGATACGCTCCAAATATTTTTCTTCGCTCCAAATTTCCACTCTGTTTATAACGCCGACTATGCGAACATCTTTATCTATTTGTGCGATATTTATCAAATCGGTAGGCAACATAAATCTGCCTTGGGAATCCGCTTCCACCATTGCCGAACATTCCGAAAGACTGCGCAACGTTTCGGCGTTGTCTGCGCTGAACTCTCCGAGTTCGTTTACAACGCGAACGAACACATCCTCGGCAGAAGCGGGATACAAAGAGATGCAACCGGAAGTGCCGGGAAACAAAATGTACTCGTTACCGAGTATTTCGCGGTACTTTGCCGGAAGGCGTATTCTGTTTTTGTCATCCAACGTGTGTTGAAAGTTGCCTAACAGAAGCACAACACTACACTCCTTGTATTTTGTACGTTCATTGTAGCACAACTTTTAACCAATTTCAACCCTTTTTAACCATTTTGTCTCAAAAAACTTTTGAGAACTTGAAATTTAGCGAATTTGACGCTCAAATATGAAAATAAAAGAATAAAAATTTACTTTTGACGAACAATTATCAGCAAATTCGTCCCAAAAAATTTTCCACACGCATTTCGTAAAAAACGTTGCCTGCACTGCTGATATAAATATCATATCACAAACCTAACGTATTAGCAATATATTAAGCACAAAAAATAAAAAGTATTTTGTCGCTATCGAGCGAAGAAACTTCTTTGGGCGTGCGTTCGTCACACAAATAGCTTCGCAATACCTGACGCCAAAACAATTGCCGTACATATCGACGGTAATCGCTCTGCAATATGCGCCCTCGCTATATAAAGCGTAAAAAAAACAGCCTATATGATACGATGTATAATAGATTATCATCTCAACTAAAAACAACAAAATTATATAGTTAGATCCCGAAACGAGTGTACAGACAATACGCAATACAGTCAAAGTCATTCGGACGCGCCGAAACAAAATCCCCATATAAAAAACCACTCCCACAGCCGTTTGAACCGACTTTGGAAGCGATGAAACCGTTCAAATAATTTGAGTGAGCTTGTTGCCGACGAGATCGCAACTGGTAAGATAAAAATCTATGCCGAATTTATTCATAAAAAGGTTGGCGCGACAATCCTTGCCGTGCAAATGTCCGTACACTACCGTGGGGACTTCCGCGAGTATCAATTGCTTGATAAAATCGCTATCGTCGTATTTTACGTTGAAGGGAGGATAATGCATTATCGCAATTACCTTGTCGGACGGAGTGCGCATTTTTTGCATGGCGGCAAGAGACAATTTTAGTCTTTCGTTTTCGCGCAAGTATATTTTTGTATCCTCGGCGCCGAGATTGTCTCCGTCGGGACAAACCCACCCGCGCGTTCCGCAGATCAGGACGTTTCCAAATCGCAGGCAGTCGTTTTGCAGAGCGAAAAAACCCTGCGGGATCGATGAGCGCACTTGGGACAATGTGTTCCACCAATAATCGTGATTTCCTCTCAAAATCACCTTTTGTCCGGGAAGTTTTGCGACCAACTCAAAATCGGGCAACGCATCCTCCATGCGCATTGCCCAAGAAAAATCACCCGGTAAAAGCACCAGATCGTCCTGCGAAACCTTGGCTTGCCAATCGGAACAGATCTCTTCAAAATAATTTTCCCACGCCTTGCCGAAAATTCCCATCGGCTTTTCGACAACAGTGGATAAGTGCAAATCGCTTATCGCAAATACGTTCATTTATTGATTGTAACACAGTTTGCGTTTTTTGTCTACACGATACCGCCCTTTTTACTGCGCTTGGCTCGACATTCCGAACACATAATATCGTCTATGCCTATGGGATTTTTTTCGCAATAGGGACAAATAAGTTCATCGTCATCGTCAAAGATGCTTTTTCTTCCGTCCAGTTCGTCCTTACACACCTTGCAAAGCTGTTCGTCCAACGTTATATAATTCAATCCACAACGCGGACACCTTTTGTATTTCATAGTTAAGCTCTCCAATCTACACTTCAAACTATGAAATAACGGCAACATGTGTTACTGCAAAAAGGGAGATCGGATATCCTCCGCTCTCCCTGTTTTTATCGTCTTACGATATTGCTATTGATTGTTGCCTCCGCCCGTTGTGCGTCCCCCGGGAAATAAAGGCAACTCAAAATATCCCGAGCACACCTCTTCGGTGTATTCCTGACAAGGCGGAATAATTGCATATCCGTACGTCGGAATGATAAGCTCCACATCCATTGTAACTTTGAGAATTGCTGTAACACAGCAATTTATCACAAAGATGTAGTAAGTAACGCCGTCTATGACCTGCGTTTGACTGTACTGTCCTTCGGGGCTGACAGCCGACACGCTTGCTTCGATCATGTACGGAATTATGGAAGGTTCGGGCAAAAACATCACCACGTCCACAGGGACCGTAACGGTTCCCATACCGCTTCCCTCTTCGTTGTTGTTATCTATGTAAGTTACTTCCACAGGGACGACCACGTCCGCCTGCACTCTTCCATACTTGGGACGCTCGGTCAAGCGCTCCACCACAAGGTTTTCGATTATACCTTTTGTAGTTGTACTCTTTGCGCTTACGAAACGCAGGGGCAAAGCGGGAGACGACGGGTTTACGTCGGAAATACTTACCGTTATTTGTTGCAAAGTTGTTTGCTTGACGCATGCGTCAAACACCTTTTTTCCTTGAATACAAATTTTTTCACTGCAATTATTGCCATCTATATTGTTTACCGGCATTGATTACCTCCTATGATAGTCAATATATTGTATGAACAAGTCTGTCAAAATGTGTTTGCAACGAAAAAAGGTTTAAGAATTGTTGTCGTATAAAAAACAAAATATGGTTTGTGACAGCATATTACGCTTGTGCACTTTGATCACCGTATTGTTTGTATATAATGCGTAAGTGAGTCACTGTCGCTATCTGCATTTACACACACTCTCTCATTTACATTAACATTGACATTTACATTATCATTAGATACACGTTTGATACGTTTTGTTCTTGTTTGTTATTTACCGAAAAAAGGCAAATCGTCGGACGACAACCCTGCTTTTTCACATTTCTGCCTCGACGAGAACCAAAAGGACAAAATAAAAGACATCTACCATGTAGATGCCTGCGTTTGTCTGAGCGTGCGTTGCGTCAGTCGATATCGAAATGTCTGAAACGATCCTTCATATGTCCAAAATAGAAGGTGATAAGTTCGCGCGCCTTGCGTTCCAACACCTCTTTGGGATCGTCGTTACTGAGGATACGAAAGAAACTTGTCAAAAAGCCTTCGGCTACGGCACTGTAAAAATCGGGGTTTTCTATTTTTTCGTCGATCTCGGGAAAAACGTTTTGCACCAATTCCTTTATTTTGCCCGCGATCATACCGATGATATAATTTACAAAAGCTTCGTAGTGTACGGTATTGCCTTTTCGAATGATCAATAGCTCGTCGTTGTACTGCATTATAAAAGCTATCAACATTTGGGAAATTTCTTTCATGCTTTTGTTTTCGAAAGCAAAATCGTTATCCACAAATTGTTTCAGGCTTTCCATAAACGGGTTGATCACGGCAAAGTAGAGAGCCTCCTTGTTGGTGTAATATCTGTAAATATTTCCTAACGAGATCTCTGCATTGTTGGCGATATTGCGAATAGACGCGTCGGCATAGCCCTGTTCTTTGAACTCTTCCACTGCCGCCACCAGTATCTTTTCCCTGATCTCCCTCTTTAAGTACTGCATATTGAGCATTCTCCATTGGTATAATCTGATATGCACAATTACGAATTACTTCCGCTTCGTTTATGCCTCGACAATTATAACATACCTAATGAAGTTTTGCAACCCATTATGCTAAAAAATCGATAAAATTTTCATTTTTACTAATACGCACATTCCAACAACATCTTGTCTGCAAGCAGGGCGATAAATTCTCCGTTGGTGGGTTTTTCGGCGGATGTGTAGACTTTTACGCCGAAAATACTGTTGATGTTTTCTATCTTGCCCCTGTTCCACGCCACCTCGATAGCGTGGCGAATGGCGCGCTCCACTTTGCTGGCAGTTGTATTGAACCGTTTTGCAATGGACGGATACAGAGATTTGGTAATGGCGTTTATTATGGGCGGATTGTCCACCGCGAGTTTGATGCCCTCGCGCAAAAATTGATATCCTTTGATATGCGCGGGAATACCGACGCTTACAAATATGCTACTGATACGCTCGTCCAACGTCTTTTCGGAAATGCTCTTTTTGCGCACCACTTTTCCGCCTAAACGTTCGCCCTCGTAAACGTTGATGATGCGTTGTTCGAGTACGCCGTATTCCAAGGGCTTTACCAAATAATATTTTGCTCCGAGGTCCAATGCCTTTATCACAAACACCTCGCTCTTCAATTCGGACGCGACAATAAATTTTGCCTCGCGATATTTTTCCAACAGCGCATAGCCGTCCTCACCGCTCATCATCAACTCGGTAATTACGACGTCGGGTGTTGTTTCGTCCAACTTGGCACGGGCGTCCTTGCCTTCAACATCGAACACGACGGAAAATTCGTCGTTTTCTTCCAACTTTTCTTTTAGTCCCGATTGACCGATCAAACCTATTGTAATCACAAATATATCTCCTTTTTGTTTGTGAGCACATTATATCACCGTGTTACTGTCGTATTCGTGTAAATATTGACTAATAAATTACAACATTGTCGAAAAAAATACATAATTTTAACAAAAAAAGGCGAGTAATTTACTCGCCGAGATCATCGGTATCATCGGAGTGAGGCGCATCTTCATTCGATTCGTCCGAGTCGCACGCGTCCTCTATCTCGTAGGATATTTCTTCCCTGTGAACACGAATGTACTCCTTCAAATCAGGCAAAACGGAGATATAAAACAAAGAACCCGCCAAACCAATCAATAGCTTGCACACCACGGTGACCACCACGCTCAAAAACGGTATCCAGGCAAACAACATATTGATGAACGTAAGCACCATTTCTATCAAAAAGCCCACTGCATATAAAGGCGTTCCCACGACAATGCAAAGCGTTTTTGCTACGATATAAAAGAAATTTTTGCTCCTGTAACGGAACATCCAATGAAGCCTTTCCAAATAATATTGTTTCATATATTGATTTTACTATATGTAGTTATAAAAGTCAAATAAATGTCTCGGTAGCAAAAACAAACGAGACGCAGTACTATACAATAGAAATTAGCAAAAAAAATTACTGAAAAGCGATTGACATATACCGAAAAGAAAACTAAAATAAAAGTACAATCGAATCCGGTAGGTGAGGCTACCATGGGGATACGGGTTGCTACCGACTCAACGTGGAGACACGCGGTGTTTGGGTAGCAGGATTTGTCGAAAAACAAGGCATATCCTAATGCAACTACACAGCCCCATGATGCTAAAACTTGTAATGGTAGGCGTTGTTTCCGTCATATTACGAAACATTTGAGTCTGTACTGTTGCAAGTGCAGATTTTTCATTTACCAAAGGGGGTAACAATGGAATACGAAGAAATGTCGGAATTGAAAGAGCGCGTGCTGACGTTGCTTTCCGAGAAAAACTTTCGTGAACTCAAACGTATCATCAACGAGTTGCAACCTGTGGACACCGCAATTTTGTTGGACGAAATGAACGACAAGGATATACTGCCCATTTTTCGATTGTTGAGCAAGGAAAACGCCGCAGAAACTTTTGTGGAAATGTCCTACGACGGGCAGGAACTACTGCTCAACAGTTTTACAGACGCCGAACTAAAAGCGGTATTCGACGAAATGTTTTTGGACGATACCGTAGATATCATCGAAGAGATGCCTGCAAACGTAGTCAAACGTATAATCAAGCAGTCTGACGCGGAAACTCGCAAACTTATCAACGAAATATTGAAATATCCGCGCGACAGCGCAGGCACCATAATGACCGTAGAATACGTCAGCCTGCGCGAACAGTGGACGGTAAAAGAATGTTTCGATCGCATACGCAAAATCGCTGTTGACAAGGAAACAATATACAACTGTTATGTCACGGACGACAAACGCAAACTGATAGGCACCGTAACGGTAAAGGATCTGCTACTACACGACTACGAAACGCCCTTGACGGACTTTATGCAAAGAGAGGTAATATCTGTCGAAGCAACGGACGACAAGGAATTTGTTGCGCAACAGATCGCCAAATACGACCTATCCGCGTTGCCCGTTGTAGACAGTGAAAACCGCATGCTGGGTATCGTAACCGTAGACGACGTACTGGACGTCATGGAGCAGGAAGCGACGGAAGATATGTCCATAATGGCGGCCGTTACCCCCTCCACTGACACATATATGGAGCAAAGCATATGGCAAATCTGGAAAAACCGTATTCCTTGGTTGCTTATATTGATGATCTCCGCGACGTTTACGGGGCTAATCATCAACACATTCGAGGGCACGCTCCATGCGATAAGTCCGTTGCTGTTTGCAAGCATACCGATGTTGATGGATACGGGCGGAAACGCAGGTTCGCAAGCGTCCGTAACCGTTATCCGCGGGCTGGCGCTGGATGAAATACGCCCAAAAGACGCGCTCAAAGTGTTGTGGAAGGAGATCCGCGTGTCGGCATTGCTGGCGCTTTGCCTTTCCGTTGTATGTTTTGGCAAGCTTTATCTTTTGGACGGACTGGCATTCGGAAATCCCTACACCTGGGATATTTGTCTCGCAGTGTCACTGTCCCTCTTTGCAACGGTCGTGCTTGCCAAGATAGTCGGTTGCATGATGCCTATGCTTGCAAAGGTGTGCAAATTGGATCCCGCCGTTGTGGCAAGTCCGTTTATCACAACGATCGTAGACGCGCTGTCCTTGATAATATTCTGTCTTATATCCATGGGATTGCTCCAAGCCTGACAAAAAAAACAAAAATGCCTTCAACCGTGCGTTGGAGGCATTTTTGATACATACATATATGCGAATGTCAGTTGCCGAAACCGATGCGATTGCGCTTTTTGTTGATGTGTACAAAGTCCTTGTCCACTATCGCATGGGCAAAGTCCTCTTTGGTGAGCACTACTTCGCGCTCGCCTGCAAGTTGAGCTCTCATAGCGGCCTTTGCACATACACGCTCGTATAGGTTGCGAACGTAACGCGCGTTGCTGAACTCACGCGAGGAAACAAACGCCTCGTCGAGGTTGAGGAAGTATTCCTTCACGTCGGCAAGCATATCCTCAGAATAGGGAACCTTGTTTTTGCACATAGTGACAAAAATGTCATACAGTTGTTCTCTCGTAAAGTTGGGGAACTCTATTGTGTACGGCATACGGCTGGCAAGTCCTGCGTTGCCGTTGAGAAGATTTTCCATTTCGTCGGTGTAGCCAGCCATTATTACCACAAGATCGTTGCGGTGGTTTTCCATTTCCGCAATGAGGGTATCCAACGCCTCTCTGCCGTAATCTTTGAAGTCGTCAGGCCCCTTGTAGAGGGAGTAAGCCTCGTCGATAAACAGCACCGAGCCGTAAGCCTCGCGACACATGCTCAGCGTTTTGGGAGCCGTTTCGCCGATGTATCTACCGCAGAAATCTCTTCCGCTGTGTTCGAAAAACTCGCCTACGCGCAAGATATTTTTTTCTTTGAGAATTTTGCCTATTATGCGTGCGACCGTCGTTTTTCCCGTACCGGGATTACCAACAAAGCGCATGTGCAGGCATGGATTGCCCATACCCTTGTGATTGTGCACCAACTCTATTTGCGAGATGATTTCGAGGATACGCGCCTTTATCTTTTCCGTTCCGATAAGCGAATCCAACATTTCCAAGCCCGATTTATCGTCCACAAAATCGACATTGCACAGACGTTCCGTATCGGCGAGAGAAATGACCTTGTTGGCGCTTTCCGCGCGAGCGTTTACAAGATGCTTTTGATACAGCAATTCGGACACCACCTTGTAGATGGTTCCGTCACCGTAAAAGCGACCGTCACTGCTTTCCTCGCGTATACGAGCATTAAAGTACTTCCAAGCGGATTCTTCTATGCTAAATCCGAAGTTTTGAAGCAAGCCTTCGGCGATTTTGTCCACTTCTTCTATCGTGTAGGGAGCAAAGGATACGGAGCGAATAAACATCACGTCGTTAAGCGCTCTGCCCACGTTGTCCATGACCTCCTTGTCGATAAAGGGGATGCGGAACACCAAAATGGAATTTTGGCAAACTTCGACGAGATTCAAAAGGAACGTCTTAAACTCGCCCGTGTTTACGTCGTTCATCCAATCGCAGATGTCTATGCAAGAAAGCACATAACCGCCCTTGTTGTGCACTTCGGAGAGCACTTCTTCAAACGGATCGTCGTTGGGAGATTGGCGCCTTCTCAACTTGGCGTAATTAACGGATGTGGAAACGGAGCACAGCCCGAGGCAGTTGATCAAATCGACAAATTCGTTCAAAAACGTTTTAAGACCGCAACCGTCGTTGATGGCAAACAAATAATTTTGTTGCAAAAAGATATTTTCGGTACCACATTCCTTAAACTGCGGAGCAAGCAAATTTATTTCGTGCGCAAGCGCCTTAAATTCGTTTGCGGAAACGTGAGAATCGATTTTAGCCAAGACGGATTCTGTGCTTTTGTGAGCGGACGTTCCGCCGTCGCGATCGCCGAACATTTTGCGTATTTGATCGGCAACGGAGTCGCTCTCCTGCGATTTGGGAGACTCATCCTCGCTTTTTTGACCGTCCAAAGTCAAAACGGATTCGGTGAAATCGTCGTATTTGGACGCGAGATGCTTGCCGATCGCTTCCAACAATCCCTTGACGTCGAGCGATTCGTCCGTCAGCAATTCTACATAGAAGTAGCCTGCATTAAGTATCGTAACTTGCTCGGAATAGTTGTTCAACAAAAAATCTCTGAGCACAAATATGGGTTTGACGTCGTCATCGGCGTGTTTTTCCAACCAATCGGCGTCGAATTTCAATACTACTGTATTCAAATTGTTTCCTCCAAAAATCAAAATCATTGTTATTATAACATAACGAAAATACAATATCAAGTAATTGTAAAAAAAACATTACAAAATTCGCCCAAATTTGCCAAAAAGAAAGACCGAGACAAAAATCTCGGTCTGTCTTTGTCTGTCAGGACGTACATTCACTACGTCACTGTGCGCTAATCGAGCTTTTTGACCGTCAGATATCTGTTAAGATTTTCCGACGGCGTAAGAGTGGTCGTAGCGGAGGAAGTCAACACCAGCGTAAGCACGTTTCCCGCAGTCAGCGCAACTATCGCAGAGCCGTCAAGCGCAGACGTGGTACCTGTGTTGAAGTCCTCGGTAACGGTCGCGGAAGGAGTAGGCGCGCCGTCCGTGTTCACGCTCAATGTCAGCGTTGCCGCGGGCGTCACGTTGCCTATCAGTCCGTAGTTTATCTCGTAGTTACCGCTTTCGGTCACAGTGATACTGTTTGTTCCGTAGGTCACATTGGAAAGGGGCATCGTGCTTTCAAGCGTCAACGTTGTAGGCGTATCCGCCGTCAAGTCAACAGTGTCGCCTGCCAAAGAATACAAACCGCCGTAAGCGGACAACCCCGTTGTTGAAACGCCCGGTGCGCCCGTTGGACCTACGGGACCTTGGATACCCTGCGGACCTGTGGGGCCTACGAGACCTTGTATGCCCTGGATACCTTGCGGGCCTGTTGCTCCCGTTGCACCTGTTGCACCTTGAAGTCCTGGCGGACCTGTGGGACCAACGAGACCTTGTATGCCTTGCGGACCTGTGGGACCAACGAGACCTTGTATACCTTGCGGACCTGTTGCTCCCGTGGCACCGGTGGGGCCTACGGGACCTTGGATACCTTGCGGACCGGTTGCGCCTGTGGCGCCGGTCACGCCGAACCCGGGAGGCCCCATTATACCCTGCGGACCGGTGAAACCGCGCGGACCGCGTACACCGCGCTCGATGATTACAGTATTTGTGCCACTTTCGTTGTGGCAACAACAATTGTTACTCCAACAACTCATTTTATTCTCTCCTTGTACAATTTGGGGACTTATCCCTACTGTCATACTATTAGATCAAACAAAAAATTGTTACACCATGCCGATCGTTGTTTACTTTTGCACACCGCTTATCCCGCTATTTTTAGCCGTAGCACAACTGTCAGCGCGCGTTCCTCAAAACTTTTTGCGGTTCAACATGCGCGCAACGGCCTCGTCGAATTTTCGTTCTGCTTACCCTTGAAATTCAAAACTCAACCCTCGGCTAATCGCAAAACGTCATTTTGCGATCGACGCATGGTTTTACGCAGACGCACAAGCCGTAAACAAAATTGCGCCTTTCGAACAGGATATTCCGCCTTGATTGCATGTTGCAGTCGATAGCCACCAAAACCGAACAAAAAACGGCATTACACAAATCATGCGCAATATCGAAGTAACCTATCTCGACCTGAACATCGTAACCACAACTTGAAACGCATTTTTACTTTTTACAACGCGCTATCACGACCTCGTAGGTAAAAAATGTTTGGGTTTTACGGAATTCTTTCTGAAATGTTTTTTTGTGAGAACCTTCAAAAAGTGCACCGCTTACAAAAAAAATCGCACCGCTTCTTAAATTTTTTTCCAAAAGTGCTTGTAAAGTATTGACATTTTTGAAAAACGGGCATATACTTAAAACAGTTGAACAATTATTCAATTGTTTGCAAGATAACACGGAGGATCGAATTATGAATGACTTGATGTGTGATGACAATCTTGTACATGACGAGGTGTGCGAACAGGTGACGGTGGATATGCCGTCTGAAAACGATCTGTACGATGTTGCGGAATTATTCAAAATATTTGGAGACTCAACGCGCATAAGGATATTGTCGGCGTTGGCGCAAGCCGAAATGTGCGTTTGCGACATATCGGTAGTTCTCAATATGACAAAATCCGCAGTTTCTCACCAACTTCGCATTTTGAGGCAAGCCAAACTTGTAAAAAACAGACGTAAAGGCAAAGAAATATTTTACAGTTTGGACGACGATCATGTCAACAGCATAATAAAATTGGCTTTGGAGCACATAAAGGAGTAGACTATGAAGTTAGTTATAACCATGCAAGATCTGGATTGCGCAAGTTGCGCGTCCAAAATGGAACAACAGATATTAAAAATCAAAGGCGTGCAAAGTTGCAACGTCAGTTTTCTCCTTCAACGCATGACGTTGGAGATAGACGACGATCGTTCGGAAGAAATATTAAAGAAGATCCGCAAAGCCGTAAGAAAGGTAGAACCGGACTGCAAATTGGAGATTTGATATGTCGCGTAACAAAATAGCACTTATAAGGATCGCTCTTTCCGCTACCGTCGTTGCGGTGACGTTGATACTGAAATTTACCGTCCATTGCGGTATATGGTGGGAATTGGGGCTATGTGTTGTGGCATATCTTGTTGCGGGCTACGACGTTCTGTGGAAAGCATGCAGAAATATATTCCACGGAAAAGTTTTTGACGAAAACTTTTTGATGACCGTGGCAACAATAGGCGCGTTTGCCATAGGCGAATATGTAGACGCCGTTGCCGTGATGATACTTTACCAAATCGGAGAAGTATTTCAGCGATATGCGGTCGGAAAAAGTCGCAAAAATATCGCAAGTCTTATGCAGATACGTCCCGAGCAGGCGACGGTTTTGCGTAACGGCGAAGAAATTACCCTTCATCCGTCGGAGATCGCCGTTGGAGAGACCGTTGTCGTCAAAGCAGGCGACAAAATTCCCCTTGACGGGATCGTACAAAGTGGCGAATGTAATATCGACACTTCCGCCATTACGGGCGAAAGCCTACCGAGACACATAAAACAAGACGACTCGGTGGTCTCGGGGTGCATAAATCTGGACGGAGTGCTCTACATCACCACCGTCGGCACATACGAAGACAGCACCGTTTCCAAAATTCTCGACCTCGTGGAAAATGCTACGTCTCAAAAGGCTCCCGCAGAAAACTTTATTACAAAGTTCAGCAAATACTATACGCCTGTTGTAGTTTGCCTTGCAATTCTTGTAGGCGTGTTGCCGCCACTCGTTACGGGCAACTACGCGGATTGGTCGGTTTGGAGCGTTTGGCTCAAACGAGCCATGATGTTTTTGTTTGTATCATGCCCGTGTGCGCTGGTAATATCCGTCCCGCTGGGATTTTTCGGAGGTATTGCCTGCGCGAGCAAATACGGCATACTTGTAAAAGGGAGCAACTATCTTGAACTGCTTGCCAAGGTAAACGCCGTGGCATTTGACAAGACAGGAACGCTTACCAAGGGAAACTTTGCCGTCACTTACGTTTATCCCGAACAGCAACGCAACGAGGTATTGCAACTTGCTTCCGTTGCCGAACAATACAGCAATCACCCCATTGCTCTATCTATTAACAGAGAAACAAAAGCCGACATGCCTGCAAAAGTGACGGAGATAGCAGGCAAGGGACTTATTGCAGAAACCGACAGCATGACCATTCTCTGCGGAAACAAACAATTGATGAGGGATCACGACATCGATTGTCCCGACGCAGAGGGCGGAACCGTGGTTTACGTTGCGTCGGACGGAAAATTTGTCGGTTACATCGTAATTGCGGACGAATTGAAACCCGACGCGAAAAAATCCGTATCTATGTTACGTCAAGTCGGTTGCAAAACCATTATGTTGACGGGGGATAACAACTCTACGGCAGAAAACGTTGCTAAAACTCTCGGCGTGGACGACTTTCGTGCGGAACTGCTACCGCAGGACAAGGTGGGAGAACTTAACAAACTCAAATCAGACAAAAAATCTATCGTTGCCTTTGTCGGAGACGGTATCAACGACGCTCCCGTACTTGCAACTGCCGATGTGGGTATCGCCATGGGTGCGATGGGAAGCGACGTAGCAATTGAAACCGCAGACGTCGTGCTTATGCGCGACAACCCCACCGCCATAAACGACGCCAAAGCAATTTCCAAAAAGACGATGGCGATCGTTCGAGAAAATATAGTCATGTCGCTTGCGATAAAATTTGCCGTACTTTTGATTGCGGTTATCGGAGTGCTGGACAAACTTTCCTTTGGGATGATAATCGCCATACTCGCAGATGTGGGCGTTTGCGTGCTTGCCATTTTGAACTCTATGCGAGCAATGATAGTTCGAAAAAAAGCAAAATAACGCATTTTGAAAGAGACGCTTTACGCGCATAAACAACTAAAAAGTTGAATAATTATACAAAAACGACTTGAAATCATTGTTTTCAAGTCGCTTTTGATGTCACAAGGCGCAAACTCGGTTTACGGAATATTTTGATAATATTTTCGATCGAACGCCCAAAACCCTTTTGCAAACAAATCAGGCTTGCTTTTTTCGAAGCTGCTCTTTGTTGAATTGCAAAGTATATAGTTCGTAGTAACGTCCTTTTTGTCGAAGCAGTTCGTGATGATTGCCCTGTTCCACTATTTCGCCGTCGGAAAGTACTATAATGTTGTCTGCGTGCTGTATGGTAGAAAGTCTGTGCGCCACGATAAGCATTGTGCCTATGTTCATCATCTTGTTGAGACTGTCCTGTATCAACACTTCCGTTTCCGTGTCTATGTTGGCTGTTGCCTCGTCCAGTATCACCACTTCGGGGCGGTGAATTATCGTACGGGCAAAACTGAGAAGTTGTCGCTGTCCCGCAGAGAAGTTGTTTCCGCGCTCGCGCACTTCCTCGTCCAGACCGTTAGGCAATCTGTCTATAAATTTGTCCGCATTGACGTACTTGCACGCCTCCGTTACCGCTTCGTCGTCGAAGTCGTCCCGCAAAACAATGTTACTGCGCACGGTGCCTGCAAAGAGAAATACATCTTGTAACATTTGACCGAAATGACGGCGTAAGGATGAGATCTTGATGCGTCTTATATTGATCCCGTCCAACAAAATTTCACCTTTTTGGATGTCGTAATTGCGACAAATAAGCGAAAGGATAGTTGTTTTTCCGCTTCCGGTTGCACCAACGAACGCAACGGTATCTTTTGCGTTGACGTGAAAACTTACACCTTTTAGCACCCACTCGCCCTCGTTGTAGGCAAACCACACGTCTTTGAACTCTATCTCTCCTCTTATTTGCTCCAACTCGATCGCGTCAGGTTCATCCACGACATCAGGCTGTATGTCCATAATGGTAAAAATTTTCTCTGCCGACGCAAACGCAGATTGCAACCTGTGAAATTGTTCGGCAAGATTTTGAATGGGATTGAAAAAGCGAGATATGAACATGTAAAAGGCGACGATAGTAGCTCCGTCTACGATTTGTCCGAGTATTTCGCGGTTATCCAGCGCGCCCTTCGAGCCGAGGAAGAACAAACACAGCACCGAAGAAATGTATAGCATATAAACTACGGGACGGAAAATTCCGAATACGAATATTTGTCCACGTTCGGCGCGATACAATTTTTCGTTTTTGGACTCGAACTCTTCCATTTGACGCTCTTCGCGGTTGAATATTTGAATTATTTTCATGCCGGAAAGATGCTCGGACAGATAAGTGTTTATATCCGTTGTGCCGTTTTTCACCTGACGATAAGCTCTGCGCGAAAATTTGCGGAATATCACCGTAAACAATACGATAAAGGGCACAAAACACATCACCATAAGCGTGAGCATATAGTTGATAAACAGCATTGCCACCAATACGCCCAATATCACGAAAATGTTCTTTATCAGATTGACAAGCATTCCCGTAAACATCATGGAAATGGCGTTTGTGTCGTTTGTGACGCGCGTAACAAGCTTTCCCACGGGTATTTTGGACAGCTGTGCGTGGGACAAGCTTTCTATATGAGTAAAAGCGTCCTCGCGCAATTTCGATATGATCTTTTGTCCCGTCTTTTGAAGTACGATCGCTTGAACATAAGTGCCGACAAGAGACACGATCAATATCGACGCGTAAACTATCACTCGCCACAAGACGTCGTTATATCTGAAACCGCCCTTTTGTTGAATAATGCGTTCTATATCGGATATAAGTATCGGCGACAAAATGTTGTAGGAAACGGACAACAACATTACCAAACCGACGATAACAAAACTGAGCCAATACGGTTTGGCGTAAACAAGCAGACGTTTCATCAATTCGCCGTCCTTCATGTTTCGTTCAAATCCCATGGACTCCTTTTTGTCTTTTACGAGAGCGTATGCGAGTATGAGCGCACCGCTCAACACGCCTATTATTGCACCGACGATAAGCAAGGGAAGATAATCCATCATACTATGCTCCCTCCTCGTCATCCAACGCCTGCAAAGCCACCATGGTTTGATAGTCGGCGCAACGCGCCATCAATTCACTGTGACTGCCAACGTCCACCACTTTGCCGTTGTCCAACAACACGATCTTGTCCAAACCGCTGACGGTGGAAATACGGTGCGCAATAAGCACGGTAGTTTTACCCTTTCTCGTTTCGCGCAAATTAGACAAAATTTTCTTTTCCGTATCCGTATCCACTGCGGAAACTGAGTCGTCCAAAATCAGAATAGACGCGTCTTTCATCAATGCGCGCGCTATGGATATACGCTGTTTTTGTCCGCCCGATACGGTCACGCCACGTTCTCCCATAAGAGTTTTGTAGCCATGCGAAAACCCGACGATGTTGTCGTCGATATCTGCCAACTTCGCCGAACGGACAACGGAGTCGTTGTCTGCGTCGTCCACTGCAAAGGAAATATTGTTTTCTATTGTATCCGAAAACAGAAAGTTATCTTGCGGAACATAGGCGCAGAAGTTGCGCAAACTCTTTACGGTAATATCATTGACGTCCTTTCCGTCCACGAAAAGCGTACCTTCGGGAACATTGTAACAACGCAAGATCAAGTCGGCGATCGTTGTTTTGCCCGCGCCTGTTTTGCCGATAATACCCACGTTTTCCCCTGCGTTTATGCTAAAACTGACGTCGGAAAGCGCGTCAAAGTCGGTGTCGGGATAACGGAAGGTGAGATTTTTGAATTGTATCGCGCCGTCGATGTTCTCTACGTCAACGGCGTCGGCGCTGTCTGAAACATCTTGTTTGGCGTCCAACAGATCGGAAACGCGCTTCAAAGAAGCCTTTCCGCGAGAATGCATTTCAATAAGTTCGGTTATAGCCATTATCGGCCAAATAACGGCGTTGTAGTATCCGATAAATTCCATCAGTTGCCCCGATGTAAACGTTTGGTTATACACCAGATAGGAACCGTAGCCCAAAACGATACAAATGACCGACTCGACAAACAATGTGACAAAGACGTTTAGTAGCGTGCTTATTTTGGTATATGCCACATTGGCGTCCTCGTTCTTTTTGTTGAGCCACCTGAAAGCAAGCAATTCTTTGAATTCTTTTACAAATGCCTTGATAACGGCAATGCCCGAAAAACTTTCTTGCGAAAAGTCGGACAAATCGGAAAACGCTTGTTGTCGAACGCTCCACTTCATGGACATATATTTGCCCACAAGCATACTTATTGCCACCATTAACGCCATCGGTATAAGCGACAGAACGGTCATGAGCGCATCCATTCTGAACATTTTGAACAACGACAAACCGCCTTGGAACAAAGCATCGAAGGTCATCAGTATGCCCGAACCGAAACAGTCCTGCACCGTTTCCAGATCGTTTGTAAAAAGCGACATCAAATTGCCTATCTTTTCTCGTGAATAAAATTCGCAAGAAAGTTCCTCGCAATGCGCATACATCTTTTTGCGCAGATCCCGTTCCACCCTGATACCGGATCCGAACAGACAAATTCGCCACAAAAAACGACCGAACACGATAGCCACGATGATCACGAACATGGGTTTGCAAATCCGATCCCAAACAAATTGAATGTCGAAGATAACGGTTTGTTCGTTCACGACTACGGAGCCTTTGTTCACCCCGTCGATAACCATGCGATACATTTCGGGGATCATCAACTGCGCATAATCTACTGCAACAAGAGCCATCAATCCCACAAGGATCAATAGCGCATACTTCCAGTAATATTTGTTGATGTATTTGCCGAAAATCATCTGTGCCTCTTACTTGATTTTTTAGTATATCACTTAACAAATATTGTTTTAGTATATCACTTAGCAAACATACAGTCAAATAAAAATAAAGACAAACACTTACAATATGTGCGATTTTGTCCTAAAAAAATAAAGATCTCTGCCAAAAAGGCGATTTGTTTGTTCACAACGTCAAAAGTTCGTTCAAACTCTTGGGCGGAAAGAAGCAGTGCGAAAGATATTTGTACATTACTGTAAGCGCGTTTTTGAGCGTTTCGCGCGTAAAAATGAGATTTTTGAGTTTGTCGTAGGGCATGGACTCCACCATTTTACAAGTGGCTATCGTTCGCGCAGGAACAAAAAAACTGTCGATCGTTCGGCAATTTTCGCACAAAAGCTCCCCGCGTTGCAGATCCAAATACATTTTGTTGGCGCTTTGTCCGCAAGTGGCACAGCCGTCGAATGATATTTTTAGCCCTTGCATTTCCAAAAAAGCCAACAGATAACGCAAAGTAACGATAAATGGCTCCGTCCCGTCTGCCAAAGCGGTCAGCGCCCTGAGCGTTTCCGCAAACACATTGGGTTCCGACTGCCCCTCCTCCGTGTAATTGGACAGACATTCTGCTATGACGCAGGCAGAGTAATATGTTTCGATATCCTCTCTCAAACAAAAAAAACTCTCCAACTGATCGCAAGTTTTAAGAGTAAACCGATCGGCGCTTTGAACAAGTTCGTACTGACCGAAACAAAATTGATCGGCGCAGAATTTTAGTTTTGCACTGTTTTTTCTTATTCCCTTTGCATAAACGGAAATTTTGCCGTACTCGAGCGAGTACAGCAAAATCATTTTATCATTTTCTTTGTAATCCGTCGCTTTTAGCGCCAGAGCCTTTGTCGTCACGTCCATCTTCGGTCAATTCCTTATACAACAGGTAATAGACGGGGTTGCCTGTTTCCCTGAAAAGTTTCCAAACGGTATCTTTCACAACAAACCTCCTAAAATAAGTTTGAGTAAAAAATTGCCGTTATATACAAATATTATTTTTTTCGACTTGAATAACCCAATTCGTTGAGCATGGAAGGGTTGTTGCGCCAGTCCTCTTTAACTTTTATCCACAACGTCAAAAAAACTTTTGCTTCCAACAATCTTTCTATGCTTTCACGCGCATGGATACCGATGCTTTTGATCATGGCTCCGTGTTTACCCAATATAATGGGCTTGTGAGAAGCCTTTTCGACGATCAAAGTGGCGTCTATATCCCAGGCATTTTGCTCGAACTGCATTTTGTTTATCGCAACGCCTACTCCGTGCGGGATCTCGTTTTCGCACGCAAGAAGAACTTTTTCCCTTATTATCTCGCTTACCTCGAACCTTTGGCTTTTGTCCGTGACGTCGTCCTCGTCAAAATACATTTCGCTACCTGTCAGGTACTTTTTCAGCGCCTGTTTAAGTTCGTCTATGCCCTTGTTGCGTTTTGCGGAAACGCAGTACACCTCTGCAATACCCTCTACTCCGTTCAGTTTGGCAAGTTCGGGCATAAGCTTGGCAGGTTGACAAATATCCGTTTTGTTGACTACTACCAAAAGGGGAACGTTTCTTTTGCGATAGCGTTCTATTTGCGCCAGTTCCCTGTCGTCTATCCCGTCGTGCCCGTCGATCACCACAAGTATGCAATCTACATCCGCAACAGCGTTGTCAATGCTTTTGAGCATATAGTCTCCGAGAGCGTTTCGGCTGTGCAAAAAGCCGGGCGTATCCACAAAAACCATTTGACTGTCATCATCCGTCCAAATGCCCAAAATACTTTCGCGCGTGGTTTGAGGCTTGGGCGACACTATGGAAACCTTTTGTTTGACAAGTGAATTTACCAAAGTGGATTTGCCTGCGTTTGCCATACCCACCACGGCGATAAAACCCGTTTTTCTCATTTGACGTCCCTTGTAATGTGCATTTTGTTGAGTATTGCCTCGCTTAAAGCGTGCATTTCTTTTTCGTCCGATTCCTCTATGTGATCGTAGCCCAACAAGTGCAAAAGCCCGTGCAAAGACAAAAAGCACAGCTCCCGTTTGAGGCTGTGTCCGTACTCGACAGCCTGTTCTTTTGCACGATCGAAGCAAATGACAACGTCGCCAATGTTGAGTTTGCCCGTTTTGGGATTGATCGCGTCAAGCGGAAAATTGCTTACGTCCAAAACTTGTTTGTCGAGTTCCAACGTCGGAAAGGACAACACGTCCGTAACGGCGTCCACTCCTCTGAATTTTGCGTTGAGCGCCTTGATCTCTTCGGGTGTAACGACGGACAACGACATCTCGATGTGGCGCGAAGGTTGTTTAAGATATTTGAGCGCGCCGTTCAAAATGCGCTTTATGGTATGCTTATGAAAACCCACGTTGCTAAAATAAATCGTCATTTTTCACCCGTCAAGCGTATATCGGGATAGGAAACGCGTTTGTGCCTTATTCCCGCAAAAGTAGAAATTATCGTACTTTTGATTATGTCCAGTTCTTTCAAAGAAATGTCGCAATCGGAAAATTGTTCAAACGCCATACGTTCCGCAACGATTTCGTTGACGATCTTTTCCACATTGCTTTTGTCGCCGTTTGCGCGCAAGGCGGCTTCCGCGGCGTCGCATATCATCAAGATAGCGGAAATTTTGTTTGACGGCTTGGGACCGTCGTAACAATAACCGTCATATGGCAAAGTGCCGTCGGTGTACCTTTGCGCTTTTAGATAGAAATATTTGATAGGCATCGTTCCATGGTGTTCCACTATCGCCGATTGCACTTCTTTGGGTAAACCGTACTCCTTTGCGATAGCCAAACCGTTGAGCGTGTGATATTTGATCATATTTACGCTTGCTTCGGGCGTCATGCTGTCGTGAGGGTTGATACCGCTGAATTGGTTTTCCGCAAAATAACTGGGGTTTTTCATTTTGCCTATATCGTGGTAGTACGCCGCGGCGCGAGCCATAACTGCGCTTTGTCCTATTGCGGCCGCACACGCTTCGACATAAGTGGCTACGGTCAGACTGTGGTTGTAGGTCCCGGGGGCTTTTTCAAACAGTTTGCGCATGAGAGTGCTGTCCGACGTCGCTATTTCGGAAAAACGAAACACCGAGGACACGTTGAATATCTTTTCAAACAACGGAACTAGCACAAACATCAACATTACGCCGATGATACCGCTACCAAACGAACACAACGCTTTGATACCGTAGATCTTCCAATCCCACGCGTCGCGGAACATAAAATAACTTATTGTTGCGCAAATGACGGAAATAAAACCGAGTATCAAGCCGACTACCAAATAACGCAATCTGCGATAATGTCTGCCCAAAACGAAGGAAACGAACACCGCTTCGATAACACCGCTGAATAGCAAATAGAAAAAGTTCTCCGTTGCAACGGTTGCCTGCGTCTGCCAATTGATATCCTGCATGAAACAAAGCATTATTACGATAAAGTTGGCAAAGAAACCGCATTTTCCCGAAACTATCAACGAAAGGATCAAAGAACACAGGGCAAAGGGAACAAGATTGATCGCATATTCCCAAACGGGGGCAAGTTGAATAAGTCCGTATGCGACCAACATCGTGATGAACATTGCCCATGTTTTTCGCAAACTTTCCATAACGGCGATGTCCGAAAAATAGGTGTACAACGCCAATGCGATCAACAATATTCCCAACGTGGACAATTGTACGGCGACTTTCGCCACCGACAGTCTGTCGAGATTGGCGGAAATACTCAAAGCGGAAAAAATAACAAAAACAGCAAAATAACTGCTTACGATCTCCTTCCACTTGATATTGGTTATTTTTTTGATTTTTTTCATTATTTATCCTCTGATTCGTATGCTTTGACGATCTTTTGCACCAACGGATGACGTACTACATCCTTTTCGTTAAGACGCATTATCCCGATATCGTCTATATCTTTGAGAATTTTTATTGCGTGTTTCAGTCCCGACGTCGATCCCTTGGGCAAGTCGATCTGCGTAAGATCTCCCGTTATTACCATTTTACTGTTTTCGCCCAATCTTGTCAAAAACATTTTGATCTGTTCGCGCGTGGTATTTTGCGCTTCATCCAATATTACATAAGCGTTGGACAGCGTTCTACCGCGCATGTATGCCAACGGCGCGATCTCTATCGTACCCCGCTCCATCATCTTGGAGTAACTGTCTACACCCAACATTTCTTGCAAGGCGTCGTACAAGGGACGCAAATAGGGGTTGACTTTTTCTTGCAGATCGCCGGGCAAAAAACCGAGTTTTTCTCCTGCTTCCACTGCCGGACGAGTGAGTATTATTTTCTCCACCTGCTTGGATTTGTATGCGTTTACCGCAATAGCCACTGCCAAGTAGGTTTTTCCCGTTCCCGCAGGTCCGACGCCGAAGGTGATCGTGTTTTTCTTCATCAGATCGACATACTTTTTTTGTCCGACGGTTTTGCATTTTATGGGTTTTCCGCGACTCGTTATCGCAACAACGTCCCCCATCAATTCGTCAACGTCGCCAAGCTTGTCCGACTTGGCAAGATCGCACAGATAATTGACGCGCCCGATATCCACCGAATCGCCGTCGGCGATAAAACTCCTCAGTTTGTTGACCACTGCCAACGCCTGATCTACCGCCGTTTCCTCTCCGTAAATACAGCTTTGTCCGTCCTGCATCACGATCTTTACGTCAAACGCCGAACAAATCGCTTTTATGTTTTCGTCGAACGGTCCGAAAAGTTTGACAAGTTCGTCCATCGAATCTACTTGAATTTTCTTTGTTATCAAATATGCCTCCCTTGTCACTGCACAACGCATCGTCCATACAACGTAGCGGTAACTCCGTTACTGTCTACAACGTACTCCGTGCTCGACACAGTAAAATTGCAATTGTTCATTGCTATAAGATATGCCTTTTCCCGCAAATCGTCAAGACATTCGTCTATTGTAGCCGACACTCTCACAGTGTGCGTTTCCCTGAAAATGTTTGTTCGTACGCACAAATTCAAGGGATAAAGAAATGTGTCTTTCGCCTCATGCGTGTATTGTTCGAAAGGACAATCGCGCCTGTATTCCTTTCCGAAAAGCACTACTCCGCGACAAATAAAAACATTGCCCGTTTCTACCGTTTCCGTTCTGTAACCGTCAAATTGCGCATATCCCACGGCGCTGATTTCGAGGACGACTCTGCCCATTGCATAAACGTCTTGGGACGTGCCGTCGTTGAATAAACGCTTGCCCTCTATGAGCACGTCTCCCCGAGAAACGGTATCGCCTACTTTTACCAACGCGGTGCCTTCTTCACACAGCAATTCTTTGACAACGCCATCCCTATTTGCGACAATGTCTCTGCGGACAGACAAATCTATCGGAGGCGAAATCTCTTTTCGCTTGACAGCGTTGACGTAAACTACGCTACCATAGCGCGTTATCACGGCATACATCGCGTCCAGTTTGTTGGCGAGCGCGTTTTGCAAGTTGTTCACGTTTAGTTTGGACATATTTGTCCCGACGCTTACGCCTATCTCGTCAAGCGCGCTGAGAACGGACGCTTGATCGAAATCTCCGCTGACCTCGATAGCGAGACAGTGTTGCGACGACAAAGCGATAGCAACAACGCATAGCGCGCAAAAAATCGGAAAAAGAAATCTTTTCCTCATGTATTCGACAAGCGCGGTCGTCCCGATAAACTTTTTGCCTATTATATTATAGCACCTTTCTTCTAATAATGCAATAGTATGTTTGATATCTTGTGCAGGCACTGTAACGGAGCATTTTTTCCCCTTTCGCTCTACCTCGCATAGAGTTATGCCTTTCTTTACAAGAGTGTTGAGCAGTCGGTTTACGTTTAGTCCTTCAAAGGTGATCTTGCACTTTCCCCTCATTTTTTCACCTCTACGGAAGAGATACTTCCCACAACGACGGCAAAGTTTTTTTCAAGGTGCTTTATGCGTAAATCTTTACCCCATATCGTCAAAATTCCTTTATCGACGGCAAAAGAAACGCACTCGTCAGAATACCCCGCGATACCATTGTGCCCCTCGACGACCGCCGTGTGCGAACCGTAAACGGAGTACTTGCACTCCTTGATAAGAGTAGCCAACTCAACCCCGCAAATATTTGAAACACATTGTAAAAAAGAATTGCTCATATCCCTATTATATTGAGGAAACAAACAATTCTTTCAAATTATTAAAGCAGTTTGTCCAGTATTTTTGCAATTTCTTCCAACTTTTCCTTTCCTCCCTCGCCCAAAGAATTGAGCACGCAATTGCTCAGATGCGCATTTAGTATCTCTTTGTTTACTTTGGATAATATCGCTTGACATGCCAATATCTGATTTGAGATATCGATACAGTACCGATTTTCCTCTGTCATTTTGATAATTCCGTCCATCTGACCTCGTGCCGTTTTGAGCAGGCGCGTAACCTTTTCCCTGTCCGCAGTCATAACTGTTGCACCTCCGTTACCGTGTACCCGACTTTTTCCACCGCCTTTTTGAAGGCTTCCGCATTGACCTGCTTTTTGGTTTCCGCCACGGCGCATTTGTTTTCCAAATCGACGGAAACATTCAGTACGCCACGCATAGACGAAAGCGCTTGCTTAACGCGTGCGGTACAGTGTTCGCACATCATTCCCTGTATTGTAAGTTTGTACTTCATAGTTTTTACCTCCGTTTTGTTTTTTGTTGATCCGATTTTTTTATCTTGATCGGCACAAGATAGATTTGGTTTGAAAAATCTCAGTCTCAGTGCATTTGTTACTACAAACAGACTGGAAAGACTCATTGCCAAGGCGCCTATCATCGGACTTAATTGCCAATGCAAGGGCGTGACGTACAAAACACCGCATGCGATGGGTATTCCGAGTAAATTGTAGAAAAAAGCCCAAAACAGGTTTTCCTTGATGTTGATAACGGTTTTTTTGCTGAGACTGATCGCCGTAGATACATCGCGTATGTCGTTTTTTACTAACAACACATCTGCGCTGTCCATAGCAATGTCGGCGCCGTTTGTAACGGCAAAACCTATATCTGCGCGAGCAAGAGCGGGAGCGTCGTTGATCCCGTCGCCCACCATTGCCGTTACGCCGTCGTTCATTAACGAACGAACCTTCTGCTCCTTTTGATCGGGTAGAACTTCCGCATAAAACTCGTCTATCCCGACCGCTTCGCAAACAGCTTTTGCAGCCGTTTCATTGTCTCCCGTTAGCAAAATGGGTTTTATGTTCATAGATTTGAGCATGTTTACGGCGTCTTTGGAAGATGCTTTGATCTCGTCGCCCACACCGATCATACCGATAAATTCGCCGTTGCAAGCGACAATCAGGCAAGTAAGGGCTTTTTTCGAAAAGCTGTCAAGTTGTTCGTCGTAGTTTTCCTTTACCCCTTGTTCCTGCATAAGTCGCGCGTTGCCTACGGCATAGACCTTGCCGTCCACCGTTGCTACGACTCCGCGACCGGGCAAAGTTTCAAACTGCGTCGGAACACAGCACTCCGCTCCCAACTTGTCCGCGTGCTCGACAACAGCTTTGCCCAAGGGGTGTTCGCTTTGCTTTTCGATCCCGCCAACCAACGAAAAAAATTCTTTTCCGTCCATTGCCGAGATATACTCTTTAACGTAAGGTTTTCCCAAGGTCAACGTACCTGTTTTGTCCAAAACAACCTGTTTTATCTGTGCAAGACGTTCGAGAATTTCCCCGTTTTTTACAAGAATACCGTTTTCCGCGCCCTTACCCGTAGCCACCATTATAGCGACGGGCGTTGCCAACCCCAAAGCACATGGGCAGGATATCACAAGTACCGATACTGCAAAATTCAGCGCCGTGGAGATTGGATAGCCGACGCACAGCCAAACGACAAATGTCACAAGCGATATCGACATGACAATGGGCACGAAAACGGCGGAAATTTTGTCGGCAAGGCGCTGAATGGGCGCTTTGGAAGTTCCCGCTTCCTCAACGAGCGAAATGATTTTTTCCAATACGCTGTCCTGTCCCACTGTGGTCACTTCAACACGCACATAACCGCCTACACAAACAGTGCCTCCTATAACAAAGGCGCCAGATTGTTTTTCTACGGGAATACTTTCGCCACTGACGCTGCTTTCATCCGCAAAACAGTTGCCAAAAACGACTTTACCGTCCGCAGGAAAGGACATGCCTGCTTTTATCGCAACAACGTCCCCCGCCTTGATAGTTTTGCTGTCCACTTCGCGCTCTTGCTCGTCCTCTATCAAAATCGCCTTGTCGGGAGCCAGTTTGCGAAGTTTTGCAAGCGCGTCGCCCGTTTTAAGTTTTGAGCGTCCCTCAAAATACTTTCCCAAATCTACCAATGTCAGGATCATTGCAGACGATTCAAAGTACAGCATGTGATGATACTTTGCCACTGTATCCATATCTCCTTTGCCCAACGCGTAACTCATCACAAACGTTACTGCCAAAGCATACAATGCGCTCGCCGTCGCTCCTACCGCAATTAAACTGTCCATATTCGGCGCACGTTGAAACAATCTTTTGAAGCCCACGATAAAATAACTTCTGTTTGCATACCATATCGGCAAACAGATCAAAAATTGCACCAACGCAAGCGAAACGGCGTTGGCGTGTCCGTCCAAAAAACTCGGCAAAGGAATACCTACCATGTGCCCCATGGAAAAGTACATCAATATGACGCAAAATACAACGGATACTATCAATCTGGCAATTCCGACGTTATTTGTTGCGGTTTGTTTGAAAGATCGTTCCGTTTCTCCGTTTACGCTTGCGCCGTAACCCGATTTTTTTACTGCCGATATTATGGCTTTGGTATTTGTTGCCTTTTCGTCAAACTCCACCGTCATGCTGTTTGTAAGCAAACTCACATTGACGTTAGTTACGCCTTTTAACTTCGATACGGCTTTTTCTACATGAGCGGAACATGCAGAACATGTCATTCCCACGACATCGAATTTCTGTTTCATGAGATAACACCCCCTCCCCGTGTACGTGTCTATTATACGCTTGATTTTTATCTTTTGCAACCGAAAATATACAATAATTTCAGAAAAGTTGAATTTTCCAAACAACGATCGGCGCTTTTTGATAGGCAGATCCAACAAAAAAGCCTCCGACAAACGCGGAGGCAGAAAACAGATATACTTGATTATCGATTTTTTTCACAAAGGGACAGCAACAAGTTGTACAATTCGACGTTTTTGCGTTTTAACGATATCGGTCGTCCTTCTTCGTCCACAAAGCAATGTACGCTTGTCGCAGTGCACACAACTTCTCCATTACAAGTAATTGTGTAGGCAATTTCCAATTTGACGACGGAGACGTCCTTTACCTCAACGTCGATAAGCAATTGATCGTAAAACGTTGTAGGCTTTTTGAATTGCAAGTTGACGGAAACGACAGGCGAAACCAGTCCTTCCTTTTCCATGCGTTGATAGCCGTAGCCGATCTGTTCGAGGAAGTCTACCCTTGCCTCTTCCATAAAACGCAAATAATTTGAGTGATGCGTAACACCCATTCGGTCGGTTTCGTAATATTGCACTCTATGCAAATAGGGCTTATACATGCGCCACCTCTGTTAGTCTTTATTTTCGAATTCGGCAACCACATCCCGAAGCAAATCGCGAATTTGCAATCCCTGCGGACAGGATCTCTCGCACTTTCCGCATTTTATGCACTTGCTTGCCTTTGCCCCGTTTTTTGTGTAGACGTTGTTGTAGTAGTAGTCGGCGTCCCAATCCTTAAAATGGCGTTTTGCATTGTAGCAAGCAAACAGATCGGGAATGGATATGTGTTGGGGACACCCGTCTGTACAATATCGGCAAGCGGTACACGGAATAATTTTTTCTCCGCGAAATAAGCCCGCGACATTGTGCGCAACAGTCATTTCACGCTGTGAAAGGGGCTGGAAATCTTTCATAAAAGAAATGTTCTCGCGCATTTGTTCAATTGTGCTCATTCCCGAAAGCACCATGAAAACATTGTCGAAGGAACCTGCAAATCGCAAAGCAAGATTTGCGGGACTGATACCCAACGACTCCGCGACAGGACGCGATGCGTCAGACAGTCTGATAAGGTGTCCGCCTTTGATAGGTTCCATTACAATTACGGGTTTGCGGTGCTTGACGCACACCTCGTAGTTGGCTCTGCTTTGAATGGCGTCATCTTCATAATCGAGATAGTTGAACTGCAATTGCACCGCCTCTATTTGCGGAAAATCCGTCAATATACGCTCCAACACGTCCGACGTGTCGTGAAAGGAAATGCCCACATGTTTTATTTTTCCTTCGGCTTTCAGTTGAAACGCCGTTTCGTAAGCGTGACATCTGCGGTACTGCTCGTAGTTGCGACGGTTTTGCGCGTGCATCAAGTAAAAATCGAAGTACTCTACTCCGCAACATTTCAACTGCGTCTCGAATAACGGACGAATGTCCTCCTCACAATTGAAATAACTGTCGGACAACTTGTCGGTCAATATGTAACTGTCGCGCGGATAACGGCTTGTAAGACACTCTTTCAATGTCGATTCGCTTCTTTCGCTGAGATACCCGTGCGCCGTATCGAAATAATTAAACCCCGCTTGGATAAATTCGTCCACCATAAGTTTGACTTGCCGAATATCTATTTTACCGTCTTTTTCGGGAAGGCGCATGCAACCGAATCCAAAATTTTTGTTGACTTCCTCAAAGAATTTGTTCATTGTTGATTTCTCCTTGTTGTTTCAAACAGTATTTTAACATAAATTAAAACATTCTACAATAATTTTGAAAACAAATTCGACACAGCCGTTTGTTTTGATTTTTTGAAATTGGCAGAAACTGTTATGTCCACGCCATCCATTTTCACAAAAGTCAAAAACAAATTGCTCAATCACGATACGCAATGCGAAAAGCCGACCTTTTTTCCGTCCCGATACCGACCGCGCTTACAAACTCATTTCAATATTTTAATAAAAATGTTGTTCAAACAGGCAAACTTTGTGATACAATTATTTGTAAGGCAAGCGTTTACCGCTTTGTGATCTTTGGCAAATCTGTTATTATAAATAACATTATCGCGTCAACGAGCAACAACGCTTTATCTGCCGGATAAAATAGGTTGTTGTCGCTACAACGATGATGTGATCTACACTAAAAGGAGATATACCAATGACTATCTACAATTCTTTCGGACGAATAGAAATCGACGACGCGCGCATCGATGAAGCATGCAGTGCCTATTTCAAATGGAAGGACCTCAATACTTATATTCAAAACAACAGTCATCGCGGGATCAACATGCCCGACGCAATAAGCGAACCAATGGGCTGTTACTGCCTCGGTCTCCTTTGGAATAGGGGCAACGAAGCGGGAGACGCATATGATCCCGTAAACAAAAAGAAAATAGAATTCAAAGCCACTTCGCGTTTTGAAGGAGACCTATCTTCTTTCGGTCCCAATTGTTCCTTTGACGATCTTGTCTTTTTGCGTTTCAAGCTTGACGACAATCTGCTTTACATATACGATCTCAAAATCAATTCTGATGAGTTCGGAGCATATCCCGCAAACAGCCAACAAACGATACAACAACAAAAAAAGCAAGGACGCCGTCCTCATGTGAGCCTCCAATCTCTTTTTGTAGACGCAAAAGGCTTACAGCCTGATATTATATTCGATATTCGCAGATGTCGTATTGTTGAAGATAACAGACAATAATTTACCTTACTTATTCGCCCGTATTCTTGAAAACATTTCATCTTCCAATATGGGCAAATTTTTTTTCACGGAAGAGCGAGGGCGCCCCTCAAAAGGGATAAACACCCCCGAAAAGCCCCAAAATGGCAATAAAAAGAAGTATGAAGTCGATATTTTTGTATCATTTTCATACTTCTTTTTTGGTGCTGATAGCAAAACTTAAACTCACGTTGTTTCGCCGTTGGCGAAGGTTCTTGAACCACCAACATCGGATTTTGAGTCCGACGCGTCTGCCCTCAGCCGAGCGAATGAAATGAGCGAACGCCACGAAGCGTAAACGCAGTCACCACTCAAATTTGATATTTACAAAAAAAGGGCTGTCGCAGGTGAATGATGTCCACTTGCGACAGTCCCACAGTAGTTCGAGCGAAGTCTACGCCTTACGTTCCACTGGGTTCGGAAAGTTCTATTCGCGCGACGCTTCTGTGCAGTAGCGGACGACGCGGATGATGGGGATACCGCCACGGTGGTCCTTGGGGGCGCGACCTTTGTGGTTTTTGTTTTCGACGCTGACTTCGGCGCTATCCACAACGTAGGTGGACGCCGCGTCGTACAGCGCCAACTTGCAATGCACGCCGTTGATGTAGGTGGCAAACGCAACGCAACTTCCGTTGTTGCCGAATTCGATGCCCTTTGCGCCCTTGCAATTACGCGCATGGCGGGCAATTTCCTTGACGGACAGGCGTTTCATAAAGCCCTTGTTGGTCACAAGCAACACTTCGCCCTTGTCCTTTGCCACTTGTCCGGCAAACACGACGTACTCGTCCGTTTCCAGATTGATACAGTGCACACCGCCTGCCACACGTCCCTGCAATGGGATCTCATTTACGTCAAAGCGAGTGCACCCGCCTCGGTCGGTGACGTAGAAGATATCCGAATCGGGTTTGAGCACTTCCACCTTGAAGATCTCGTCTCCCTCTTTGCCTTTGTAGCCCTGAAACACCGATTTGAGCAGTTGATATTCGCTCCAAGCAGAGCGTTTGATAAGTCCCTGGCGGGTGTAAAACAGCAATTCTCCGCCGACGTCTGTGTTATTTTGAGCGAACACAGCCACGGGCAACTCGCCCATTTGCGCCTCGGGGAATATCTGCGTCAAAGTGACGCCTGCGTCGCGATAGCGAATTTCCGGCAGATCGCCCGCCTTTATCCTGAAACAGTTGCCCAAATTGCTGAAAAACATCACGTTGACGTCCGTTTGCGTTTCCACTGCGCGCGTCAACAGTTCGGCGTAGGTAGAACCGATAGCGTCCTTGGTGCTCATGTTGAAGTTTTTGGAGGGGATACGCTTGATAGTATAGTCTACGGCGACGCCCACCACCACCGTTTCGACGGGTTTTTCGTCCGTTTCGCTGGGGATGACGGCGTCCGCTTCCGTTTTGCAAATTTCCGAAAGGCGGGGAGTTTTGTACAGCCGTTTCAACGCCAACATTTCCGTTTTGATAAGCTCCATTTGCTCCCGTTTGCTGTTGATGATGATGTTCAAGCGGGCTATCTGGTGCTCCAATTCCTGCAATTCGTTTACCAATTTGTTAACTTCCAATTTGGTTATGCGCGCAAGACGCAGGTCCAAAATGGCTTGTGCCTGACGTTCGGAAAGGTCGAACCTATCCCGCAATTTGTTGCGCGCGTCCGAAGTTGAGGAGGCGTTTTTGATTATCTGTATCACCTCGTCGATATTTTGCACGGCAATGACAAGTCCTTGCAAAATGTGTTCGCGTTCCTTTGCCTCTTCCAATTCGAACTTGCTTCGGCGCAGAATCACGTCCCGTTGATAGCTGACGTAGTAGGCGATAATATCCAGCAAACCCATAAGTTGAGGCTTGCCGTCGGCTATTGCCACCATGTTTATGCCGTAGGACATCTCCAATTGCGAATACTTGAACAGGTTTTTTATCACCGAGTTGGGATCGCAGTCCTTGCGCAGTTTGATGACCGCGCGCAGACCTTCCTTGTCGCTTTCGTCCACTATCTCGGCTATGCCCTGAAACATATCCTTCTTTTCGTCCTTCAAAGCGGCGATCTTTATCAGCATGTCCGATTTGTTTATGCCGTAGGGTATCTCGGTGATGACGATGTTGCGCCTGTCTCCGGGAGCCACCTCTATGTGCATTTTGGCGCGGACGGTGATCTTGCCTTTGCCCGTGTCGTACGCCTGCAACAAGCCATCACCGGGGATGATGTATCCGCCCGTGGGGAAGTCCGGTCCCTTGATAATCTTCATCATGTTGGCAAGGGATATCCTTGGGTTGTCGATAAATGCCACTGTGCCGTCGATGACCTCGGCAAAGTTGTGGGGAGGTATGTTTGTGGCAAGCCCCACCGCTATGCCCGTTGCGCCGTTTACCAACAGGTTGGGAAAGCGCCCGGGGAGCATGTCCGGTTCCTTGGTGGTGTCGTCGAAGTTGCGCGACCAACGAACGGTGTCCTTTTCGATATCCCTCAGCAGTTCCAACGCGCAGGGGGAAAGTTTCGCCTCGGTGTAGCGCATTGCGGCCGCACTGTCGCCGTCGATGTTGCCGAAGTTGCCCTGTCCGATGATAAGGGGCACGTTCATGGCAAAGGGTTGCGCCATACGCACCATTGCGTCGTATATCGAACTGTCGCCGTGTGGGTGATAACGTCCCATGCAGTCGCCCACTATACGCGCCGATTTGCGCGTGGGCTTGTCGGGAGTGTTGCCCTGTTCGTACATGGAGTACAATATGCGACGTTGCACGGGCTTTAAGCCGTCCTCTACGCGGGGCAACGCCCTATCCAAAATGACGTGCTCGGCGTACGGCATCATAGATTCGTGCATCACCACTTCCATGGGCTTGGTGAGCAGGTTGGAGCCGTCCTCCATTTTGACTATGTCGCTGTTTTCCAGATCGAAAATATCCATTTGCTTCATTTGTGCACCTCGCTATACCAGTTTGTTGAACAGGGCGTCGTTGTCCTTGTTGAAATCGGCGTTTTCGGTGATGTACGCCTTGCGTGCGTCTATCTGATCGCCCATAAGAGTGGTCACCATGCGTTCCGCCTCGGAGATGTTTTCTATCGTCACGCGCATGAGGGTGCGCGTTTCGGGGTTCATGGTTGTCTCCCACAGTTGCTCGGCGTTCATCTCGCCCAAGCCCTTGTACCGTTGCAGATCGTATCCGCGACCGAACTCCTGCACTATCTCCTGCAACTCGTAGTCGTCGTAGGCGTAGCGCACCTTGTCCTTTTTGGAAATTTTGTACAGGGGTGGCATGCCAATGTACACATGCCCGTCGGTGATGAGCTCTCGCATGTAGCGGAAGAAGAATGTGAGCAATATCGCCCTGATGTGCGCGCCGTCTTGGTCGGCGTCGGACAAAATGATTATCTTGTCGTATTTGAGGTCGTCTATGTTGAAGTCCTCTTCGCCAATGCCCGTGTCGAGGGCGTTTATCAAAGAGCGTATCTCCTCGTTGGCAAGCACCTGATCTATGCGCTTGCGCTCGGCGTTCAACGGCTTTCCGCGCAGGGGAAGTATCGCCTGAAACCGACGGTTGCGCGCCTGCTTTGCCGATCCGCCCGCGCTGTCGCCTTCTACGATGAACAACTCGTTCTTTTTGACGTCCCGTCCCGTGCAACTTGCCAACTTGCCCACAAGGGTGCTGTTGAATATGGAGTTCTTTTGACGGGTGACTTCCTTTGCCTTGCGCGCCGCTTCGCGTACCTTTGCAGAGGCAATGGACTTTTTGATTATCGTCTCGGCGTCCCCCGCGTTTTTGGCAAGAAGTTCGGTAAACGCCTCCGTCGCCAACGCCTCACAGGCGATTTTTGCCTCGACGTTGCCCAACTTGGTTTTGGTTTGCCCTTCAAATTGCACGTTCGCCATCTTGACCGACATCACAAGCGTTATGCCCTCGCGGAAGTCCTCGCCCAACAAGTTGTCGTCCTTGGCTTTGAGAAAGCCTTTGGCGCGAGCGTAGTCGTTCATCACCTTGGTCATTGCCGATTTCAAGCCCGTTTCGTGCATGCCACCCTCTCCCGTGGGTATGTTGTTGACGTAGGAGATGAGGTTTTCGGTGTAGTTTGTGGTGTATTGAAAGGCAAATTCCAACTGCAAAGTTTCGTTGGAGCCCGACCAGTAAAACGGTTTGAGGTGCAAAGGCGCCTTGTTTTCGTTGAGGTACAGCACAAAGTCTTTCAACCCGCCCGTGTAGCAAAAAGTTTCGCTCTTGACGTTGCCGTCGTCGTCCTCTCCGCGCTCGTCCGTCAACACAAAGGTGATGCCCTTGTTGAGGAAGGCAAGCTCCTTGACGCGCTTGTGTATCACCTCGTAGTCCATCTGAATGTTTTTGAACACCCTGCTGTCGGCAAGGAAGGATATCGTGGAACCGTGCTTGTCCGTTTTGCCCACCTTGGTGAGATGATCCTTGGGCACGCCCGAAAGCACCTTGCCGTCCTCGCGCTCGGGGCTGTGGAAGTGCTGTACATACTCGAAGCCTTCCCTGCACACCGTGACGGTGAGCCATTCCGAAAGCGCATTGGTGACGCTGGCGCCCACGCCGTGCAGACCTCCGCTGAACGCGTAGTTTTCGTGATTGAACTTTCCGCCTGCGTGCAGTTGCGTAAACACCACCTCTACGCCGGAAATTTTGAGTTGGGGGTGCTCGTCTACGGGTATTCCGCGCCCGTTGTCGCTTACCGTGACGCTACCGTCCTTGTGAAGAGTGATCTCCACCTTGTCGGCATAGCCGTTTGTGGCTTCGTCCACGGCGTTGTCCACTATCTCCCACAATAGGTGATGCAACCCCGTGCGCCCCGTCGTCCCGATGTACATGCCCGGACGCATACGCACCGCGTCCAAACCTTCCAGTACCTGAATATCTTTTGCCTCGTATGTCGTGCTCACTTGTTTACCTCCGATGAGTTTGTCTTGTGAATTTTTTGAATAAGTTTGTCTTGTGATTTTTTGAATGAGTTTGTTTTGTGAATTTTGTTTGTTGCGTTCCCGTAAACGCGCGGAGATGTGGCTTGCCCGTATAAGCGCAGGGACGTTGTGCGTTTTCCGCACTGCCCTACATGTGCCCGAAAAGCCTGTTGCATAGAAAGAACCGCTTTCAACCGCTTGCAAGGGGCTACCGAACGACCAAAACAATGTCGCCTTGCCTACTTCCATTGCGCGGGAACGTTGTGCGTAAATCTGATGTACGCACCCGCAAAATAGACGGTTAAGAACAAAGACAAATTTGCCTTGTGTTTTTGTCTGATGCCACCCCGTATGCGCTCGGTTGTATAGCCCGCTTTCCGTAAACGCGGGAAAGGTTGTCGCATAGAAAGAACCGCTTTCGACCGCTTGCAAGGGGCTACCGATCGAACAAAACGATGTCGCCCTGCCCACTCTTTGCGCGGGGACGTTGTACGTTTTCTCGTAGATCTGATGTACGCACCCGCAAAATAGAGGGTTGAGAACAAAGACAAATTTGCCTTGTGTTTCTGTCTGATGCCACCCCGTATGCGCGCGGTTGCATATTCTGCTTTCCCGTAATGGGCGAAAGGTCGCACCCCACCCCAAAGGGCGTTGAACTTATACCCGTTTGCATTGTGCGTTTTCCCCACTGCCCTGCATGTGCCCGAAAAGCCTGTTGCATAGAAAACATTGCCTTTTCAACGCTTGCAAACCGCACTTTGTCGGCGCGGGGGATATGCTTTATACAGCAAACAGACCTATGCGCCGAGGAGAAAATTCACTATATAAAATTATATCATGTATAGATATTTATTGCAAGAGATATTTTTATATTTATTCATACAATTTTGCGCAATTTGAGGGACAAATTTGTTGATACAGAATAACTTGCATAATTATTTACATTTGTGCATATTTATACACACAGTATGCATATTTATGCACGGAAAAACACCAACGCACCGCTCATAACTAATAAACGCAAGGAAAAACAGCGCAAAAAATAAAACAGCAAATGGTAAAAGCAAAACCGCCGAGATATTTATGCAAAAGGGCGACCGATCGCTCGATTTGGAGCATCGGTCACCCAAGATTGACGAACAAAATTTTGCTTGGTCGGTGGCTCTACCGCCTATGAAAGAGTCCGCGCTTTTTGGGTGGGGCGACAACTTCTTCGGTGTGTTCTTCTGCCTTTTCGGGGACGTATTTGTTGAGCCAATCGAGCACGTCGTTGTACACCTGCTCTTTGCATTGTTCGTTGAGTATCTCGTGGCGCGCGCCTTCGTACAGGTGCATGGTCAAGTCGGAAACGCCCACTTTTTTTTCGTAGAACGCTTCAAGTTTTTTAACCCCATTGCCGTAATTTCCAACGGGATCGTCCCCTCCCGAGATGAGCAAAATGGGCGTTTCGGTGTTGATCTGCGAGTAGTTTTCCTTGCTGTACAGGTGAGAAATTCCCTCCATAAAGGAGCGGTAAAAGTTGGCGGAACAGGTGAATCCGCACATCTCGTCGTCGTTGTACTTGGCAACTTCGCTTTCGTCGCGGTTGAGCCAGGCGTTTTTGCCGTGGAACTTCTTTTCGTACGTTTTGAAGGACAAGTTTACGATAAGTTCCGCAGGGTGCCGACCGCCTTTGTGACGGCACATAGAACGCGCTATCACACCGCACAGGGTGAAACTTGCCCCCTTGATGTAGTTGGAACCGCACACGATGTACCCGTTGACGTCGGGGTGTTGCTCGATAACGGCTTGCGTGATGAAGCTTCCGTAACTGTGCCCCATCATGAACAGAGGCAGATCGTACTGCTTGCGACAGTAGTCCAACAGGGCAAGCTGATCGCCCACGTTGTTGCCCCACATATCCCCCGCCTCGTAGCCGAGACTGTCTTGTTCGGCGGTGAGACCGTGTCCGCGATGATCGTTCATCACCACATAAAACCCGTGCGCATTGAGAAAACGCGCAAAATCGTCGTAGCGCGCCGAGTGCTCCGCCATGCCGTGGGCAATTTTTACAACTCCGCGAGGTTTTTTGACGTCGTCCCAAACGTAAAGAGCGACTTCCTTGCCGTCGTGCGATACAAAACGCGATTGCTTCATAATTACCTCCTTGCTTACCTTTTATTGTACGCCGATTTTATGAAAAAGTCAATACACTCACTCGCCGAAACACATGTCGGTGGGCAAATATATTTATCGGCGGGTTTGCATACACTATCACTATGAAAATCGTATTTAGCGGGGGCGGAACGGCAGGTCACGTTATGCCCAACTTGGCTTTGATAGACAAATTGCAAGCGCACACGGTGTACTACATCGGCACCGACGGAATGGAAAAGGGACTTGTGGCGCCCCTCGTCGCGGACAAACGCGTGACGTATCTGCAAATATCCGCAAGCAAACTGCAACGCAAGGCGACTTTGGGCAATTTGCTGTTGCCCTTTCGCCTCATCAAAAGCGTGCGTGAAGCCAAAAGGCATTTGCGCAAAATTCAGCCCGACGTGATATTCAGCAAAGGCGGATATGTGGGCTTGCCCACCGTGATCGCAGGCAGACTGCTCCACATCCCCACCGTGATACACGAAAGCGACATGTCCGCAGGGCTTGCCAACAGGATATCGGCAAAATTCGCCGACGTGTACCTATCGGCTTTTCCCTGCGACAAGCGCGCAAAGACGGTGGGCGTGATAGTGAGGGAAGTGTGGAAGGGGGACAAAGACGCGGGACTTGCCACAATGGGTTTTGACGGCTCCAAGCCGATATTGTTGGTGACGGGCGGAAGTCTGGGCGCAAAAGTCCTAAACGACGCTGTGACAAACTGTCCGAATTTGGCAAAGACATTCGACATATTTGTGATAACGGGCAAGGGCAAACGCATACACTGCCCCTTTGTGCACCAAGCGGAATTTGCCAACAACATGTGCGATCTGTTCAAGGCGTGCGACGTGTGCCTAACTCGGGCGGGAGCAAATATCCTTGCGGAACTCACCCTTGCCCAAGTGCCCTTTGTAGCCGTGCCCCTCACCAAGCAATCGCGGGGAGAGCAAGTGGCAAACGCGCGCTACTTTGCCCAACGCGGATGCGGAATAACGCTTGACGAAAAGGACCTGTCCCAAACGCTGGAACGCGCCGTGACGGGGGCGTATCGCAACAGAAACGCCTTTTGCGCCAAACAAAAAGCCTGCAAGGAGCTTTACGGCACGGACAAAACGGCAAAGATAATATTGGACGTGGGCGCACACCAACAAAAAAAGTTGCAAACCACCGTTAAACAGCGGACGTAGTAGCGATTCCCCACCTGCCCAACGACAAAAAGACAGCGAAACCGACAATTAAATAACACTATCGACAATTAAAGAAGAAAGCCGACAAAAAGACAATAAAAGAGACAACAAGATAATAAAAGCGACAATAGAATAACCGAGCCGACGGAAACACAATATAAGCGAAAATAAAACAAAAGTGCCGACGGAAAACATTGAAAACTACAATAAAACAACACTATCGACAAGAAGATAATAAAAGCGACAAAAAGGTAATAAAATCTACAATAGAACAATCGAACCGACGGAAACACAATATAAGCGACGATTACACAATCCAATCGACAACAAGACAATAAAAGCGACAACATAACAAGCGAGCCGACAAAAACACATTGAAAATGACAATAAGACAAGCGAATGGACAATAAAACAGCACTATCGACAACAAGATAATAAAAGCGACAACATAACAAGCGAACGGACAATAGAACAACACTATCGACAACAAAATAATAAAAACGAAATTCAAAGAAAAGTTCCGACAAGAAAACAATATAATTGAAAATAAAACAACAGTGCCGACGGAAAAACAATAAAAGCGACGATTAAATAACAATAGCAAAGGCACTGCACCGAAACCAGTAGTCCAAAAAATGTCCCGACCTTGTAATAGACAGAGCGAGCATGTCCCCAATCAAAACAATTTGCAACAAGCGCAAGCCCGTCAGGGGCGATTGCACAGACACGTCCTTGACGTGAGTGCAATCGACTTGTGAAGCCGTTTTGATGGGGATATACGAGCGACACCCTTGCGTCTGGTCGGATCACTCATCGTAATTGTATCTCATTATCTCCTCGCACCGCTCTATCACCGCACGGCGCAAACGTTGAGGCTTTTCCACGCGCACGCCGTTGCCGAGCGAGAGGATCCTGTTGATGAGCAATTCGTCGTAGGGAAGCACGGCTTTTGCAAGGTAGTTTTCGCCCATCTTGACGACGGATTTGATACCCAACCACTCCTCGCAGGCGGAGAGCGCGCTGTTTTCCACTGTGAGCAACACTTCGCACATCTCCTTGCCCTTCAACACGTCCGTTTTGATAACACTGCTGTCCACGCCGTCGTAACTGCGTCCGCTAAACCGTTCGCCCACTTCCAACTTGACTATGCGCGACACCTTGAAATACCTGAAAGCCTTGCGCAAACGACAAAAACTGTACACATACCAGGCGCCGTCCTTCAAGATGAGGCAATACGGCTCTATCACGCGCACAGAATCGGCGCCGTCCTTGGCGTGATACTCTATCGTGCACAACTTCTTTTGAGAAATGCACTCCGTAACGGTGGTGATTAGTTCCCCCAACACACTGTCCGAACCGTCCACTATGAGCCTGTCGCTTTTGAGCACCGTCGCGTTGTTGTGCGTGCGGTTTAGCCCTTGTAGTTTTTGCGTTGCCTGACGCGTCACGTCGTCCTGCAAGGAGGAACTTTGCAAACTGAACATAAGGCGCTCGTACTCCTCCTTGGAAAAATACGTCGCTTTTAGTTTGTAGGTCTCCACAATGCGCCAACCGCCGTGCCGTCCGATACAACTTTCTATGGGCACACCACCCTCGGACAACATGCCGATGTAGCGATACACCGAACGGGTGGAGATCTCGAATTTCTTGGACAGCGTTTCGGCGTTTACAGGCTCGTCCGAAGCAAGCAACGTGGACAATATGCCCACAAGCACGGGGATTTGCATAAATTTACCTCCTAATAAATGCCTACCGCGCGGATCCGTCGCCCGATACAGCCCGTCCCAAAACGGCTCCGAAATCCTGCAACAAAATGCGCGCGATAGAAAACTGCTATATATATCATTATAAAACGCTGACAGGCAGTTGTCAAGTTTTATTGAAAAAAGTCCAAAATTTTTTAGAAACACTGCCAACATATTGTCATACTTAATGTGATACAATATAAGTACAAAAAAAGGAGAGACACAATGATGAAATACGATTGTTCGGACGAATTCGATTTGGAAGAGATATGGCGCAAATTGACGGAGCCTGCGCACAAGCAAAACGACGTTTTCACCTTGGAAGATCTGCAAAACGCCGTGAGCGAACTGTTTTTTCAACATCCACTGCAATAGCG
>CANQJK010000002.1 GCA_947624235.1 uncultured Clostridia bacterium
TTCGCCACAAAACACAATATATTGTGGTTTTCTTGCGGTGTACTTCGGCTCCGAATCCCGTCTCCCGCTCCAAGAAATACCCGAACATTGTGTTCGGGCATTTCTCTCATTTTATCGCTTTGTATGGTGTCAGGTTGTAAATCCGAGGGTAATTCTTTTATGCTGGGGATTCGGCCCCGCGGAGAGCGCGGGTATAAAACAGAACCCCGTCTCCCGCTCCAAGAAATACCCGAACATTGCGTTCGGGAATTTCTCTCATTTTATCGCTTTGTATGGCGTCAGGTTGCAAATCCGAGGGTAATTCTTTTATGCGGGGATTCGGCCCCGCGGAGAGCGCGGGCATAAACCCGAACCAGTCTCTCGCTCAAAACCGTTTTTAGGGCGCAATTTCGTTGTTTTGGCGTAAAAGATTGCAATAATTTTCCTTTTACGATAAAATAAAAATATGTATGTTGAATTGCACACGGCGCGACTTGTGTTGCGCCCGATAGGATCGGACGACTTCAAAACCGCGCATAAATATGCGACGGATCCCGATGTAACAAAATATATGCTGTTTTTGCCCGCCAAAACCGAAGCCGACACGCTCAAATTTTTGTTGTTTGCAGAAAGCGAATGGAAAAAGGCAAAGCCCGACGATTACGAGTTTGCAATTTGTTGTGACGGTGTGCACATAGGCGGGATCGACCTTGTGCATATAGGCGATGATGTATATGAAATAGGTTGGATCATAGACAAACCCTATCAGGGTAAAGGCTTTTGCACAGAGTCGGCAAAAGAGGTGGTGCGTTTCGCCCAAAAATCAGGCGCAAAAAAGATAATTGCGCAGTGCGATTGGCGCAATCATGCCAGCTATCACGTTATGGAAAAATTGGGAATGGTTCGCACGGAAATCGGAAAACGCACCTATCGCGACGGTCGCGGAAGGGCAAAGGAATACACTTATACGCTTTACATATGTTGAAAAAACCATTCAACACAACGGAGAAAATTTTGAAATACGATACATTGCTTTTTGACATAGACAATACTGTTTTGGACTTTGACAAGTCGGAAGAGCAGGCGTTGCGCCTCGCTTTTCGTGATACGGGGTTGGAATTTTCACAGAATGCACTAAATGTTTATCGACGCAATAACATCGCTCAATGGCGTTTGTTCGAGTCGGGAATTATTACTAAAAGCCAAGTTCTTGTCAACAGGTTTACGGAAACATTCAAAGAACTCGATTTGCCCGACGCATTAGTCGTTGAAATGTCCGATCTGTACGAACGGTATTTGATGTCGGGATTTTTTGTTGTACCTCATGCGGAAGAGGTACTGCAACAAATACGGAAGGATCGCAGACTTTATGCCGTAAGTAACGGCGTCGTTCAAATTCAAAACAGCAGAATGAAAGGTAGCGGATTGGAAAAGTACTTTGACGCGCGTTTCGTTTCGGAGGAGGTCGGGTTTCCCAAGCCTCAAAAACAGTACTTCGATTACTGTTTTGAGCATATCGGCATAAAGGATATGTCGAGGGTTTTGATAGTGGGAGACAGCCTCACAAGCGATATACGAGGCGGTATAAACGCGGGTATAGATACTTGTTGGTTCAACCCGTCTCACAGCGTAAACGACACCGAAAATGTCCCTACTTACGAAATTGACGACTTGCGCCAACTTTTGACGATAGTGTAGACATTCTTTTATCCCGTTGCTTGCACCTGTTTGTTATATCACCGATAAAAGGCAAGAGATACAATTGTTTTGTGGAAATGTTTGACATTTTTCTTAAACACAAAGGTCTACTGCATAACGAAAAAAGACTCTAAAATTACTGCTATACATAAACGGGCTGTCGCAATGATCGCATAAACGATAAAAAAATGAATAATTATACAAAAAAAGCGACTTGAAATCAATATTTTCAAGCCGATTTTTTAATCTCATTTTGTAAAAAAATGTTTAATGCGACAGCCCTTTTCAATAGCTATTTGCGTACAAATTTTTATGGGACTGCGCCCGGTTTGGTTGCAAAATTTTGCAGTTAGTTCAACTTGCTCAGCAAGTCTTTGAGCGCACGGCTTCGGTGACTCACGGATAGTTTCTCCTCGGTTGAAGCATTTGCAAACGACTTGCCCAATTCCTTGGAGTAAAAAATGCAGTCGTAGCCAAAGCCGTTGTCGCCTTGTTCATCGTCGAGAATGTAGCCTTCAACTCGTCCTTTACCGAATACCTCTTTGCCGTCGGGGTAGCGAAGCACGACAACACATTCAAAATAGGCGGATCTGTCCTTTATCCCCTGCATTTCGCTCAGTAGCTTCTGCCTGTTTGAAAGGCTATTGTGCGAACTTGCGTAACGTGCGGAATAGATACCCGGTTTACCGTCCAAAGCATTGACGCATAAGCCTGTGTCGTCTGCAAGAACCGCCAAGTTTGTCAGTTTTGCCGTGGCGCGTGCTTTGATCAGGGCGTTTTCTTCGAAAGTTTTGCCTGTTTCTTCGGGTTCACATTCGATATGTTCTTCGCCAAGAGAAGTGATATCGTCAAAATGCTCGTTGAGTATCGCTTTTATTTCTTCGATCTTGTGTTCATTATTGCTCGCTATCAGCAGTTTCATCTTTTTTGTTCTCGTAAAATATGATATTGGGATTTAGGGAAATCAGTTCCTTTTTGAACTGTTCATACCGCTTGGGGCTTATAGCGACAAGCGCGATCACGGGATCGGGACCTTTCCAAAGGTAACTGATGTACAATTTGTCGTCGTCAATTACAATATTGAGAATTTTGTCGATTCGGATACGATTGCTGAGCATATCCACAAAGGCAATATTCAGGTGGACAAAGGTCGTGTCTATCTTGTAGTGAATGGTTGCAAGCAACAAAGATACAAGCAAGGTCAAGGAGAATACGCTCACCAAAAGTATTGCTTGTCCGTTGGATATTTCTATGTGTACGCCACATAGCGCCAATATACCCAAAATTACTGCTAAAATACTGATAGTTATAATTATCCACAAAAATATTTTGATTGTAAGTGTTGACTGAAATTGAAATCTCATATTTATAGTATAGCAAAAATTGAGTAGTATGTAAACGCTTTTATAAAAGCTTGTTGTTTGCTATCATAAATTAAGGAGTAATATTTGACTATTCTCGACTTCGACGCGTTGGAAAGAAATGTGCGTTTTTTTAGAAACAGGATAAGTGAGGACGTGCGTTTGTGCGCCGTCATAAAAAACAACGCTTACGGTCACGGAGCGATACACGTTGCAACGCGCCTAAAACCCATTGTGGATATGTTTGCGGTCGGCAGTGCAGAGGAAGCGGAGCAAATTTCTTTTCTCGGCAAAAAAACGCTTGTATTGTTACCGCAAACGTTGAACAACACAGCGCGTGTGGCGGAAGCGGGTGCGTCCTTGACTGTGGACAGTTTCGAAACGTTAAAAAAGGTGATTTTTGTCGCGCAAAAAATGCACAAAAACGTAAACGTGCACATCAAAATCGACAGCGGTATGTCGCGACTGGGCTTTACTGAGGAGCAGATCCCGTCTTTGATCGAACAGTTGAAAAATTCTCCCTTGCTCGTGGAAGGCATTTTTTCTCACTTTTGGGGCGAGACGGAGGAGGCGTGCGACGAACAGTTGCAATACTTTGAAAAATGCGTTGAAATGCTCAAATCGCATTTTCCCAACACAATTTGTCACATTGCCAATACCAAAGCGACGTTGATTTCTTCGAAATACCATTTGGACATGGTGCGCGTAGGGTTGGGGTTGTACGGCTATGGAGACGAAGAGTTGCAACCTGTAAAAACAGTTTGCGCGGACGTGATATCTGTAAAAAACGTAAAGGCGAACTGCTCAGTCGGGTACGGCGCCATATACAGACCGAAAAGATCCACTCGAATTGCTGTGCTCAACACAGGGTACGCATTGGGGCTTCCGCGTGTTCTTATCGGGGCGAAGGTGCGCATAGGCGAAAATATTTTCCCCATTGTGGCAATATGTATGGCAATGACGATGTTGGATATAGGCGACGCGGACATACATGTAGGAGATAGGGCGATTCTGCTCGGACGGGATGTGGATATTTCTTCACGAGACGTTATTGTTTACGAATTGTTGTGTAATTTGAAATAATGTTGTAAAATATAGCTTATGAGAGTGATTACGGGAAAATACAAAGGACGAAACCTGATTGCGCCTAAAAATTCGTCGCGTCCCACCTTGGACAGAATGAAAGAGACGTTATTCAACATTTTGAGCGCAAAAACGGTCGGCGCAAAGGTGTTGGACTTGTTTGCGGGATCGGGACAGATCGCAATAGAATGTTTGAGCAGAGGAGCCGAGAGCGCGATTTTGTGCGATAACAGCAAGGACGCGTTGGACGCTATTTGTGCCAACTTCGACAAAATAGGTGTTGTTCCGCAGGTAATGTTTTGCGATTTCAGAGATTGCCTCAGTCGCATAAAGTACCCTTTGGATATAATTTTTGTTGATCCTCCGTTCAAATCGCATTTTTATCAAGAAGTTTTGACTCTTGTGGATAGATACGGATCATTGAGCGAGGACGGTTGGGTAATTTGCGAACATTCTGCCGATGACGAACTTGCGGAATTTGTCGGAGAATTGGAACGTTTCGACTGTCGCAAGATAGGATCGGTGAAATTCAGTTTTTATAAGCGGAGGGATATATGAGAATAGGAGTTTATGCAGGATCCTTTTGTCCTATAACAAAAGGGCATGTTGACGCAATAGAAAAGGCGTCGCGATTGGTGGACAAGCTGTACGTCGTCGTGGGCGTCAACGCAGACAAGAAATATGTTATTCCCGACGAAGTGCGCTTAAATACCGTAAGCAAGGCAATTGCGCACATATCCAATGCGGAGGCAGTTTTCTGGAACGGTATGATGACGCAATTTTGCGAGAAAGTTAACGCAACGGTCATGATAAAATCTATTCGCAATGCTCTCGATCTGCAATCGGTGATAGATTTTAACGACATAAACGAGAGTTATTGGAAAGGCGAAACGGTTTTTGTGGTGGGCAACAAACAATACAGGCATATATCCGCCTCACTTGTACGAGAATTGGCGGGATTAGGTCAAGATTTTTCAGAGTTGGTGCCCGCATGTTGTGCGGATGAAATCAAAAAATATCTTGTAAGGTAAAACTTATGTTTGAAAAGAATTTCTTGCGATCGGCATCGGAATACAAAGCGATCGCGCCCATGGGCGATCTGCAAAACGTAAAGCGGAGTTTTGACAGGACGCTCAAAGACAATTTTAACACGAGGCAACGTTTTGTCGTGGTTTGCGGACCGTGTTCTGCCGATGATCCCACGGCAATGGAACAATATCTGAGAAAATTGAAGAGAGTATCGGATAAGTGCGATAATCTATTGTTGGTAGCGCGAATTTACACTTCGAAACCGCACTCTAACGGTGTAGGTTACAAAGGTTCCGCTTTTCACTTGCACACTGTGGAGAATATAAATATCGACGAAGGCATTCTTCGTTGTCGCAAGATGATGTTGAAGTGTTTGGAAATAGGTTTGCCTGTTGCCGACGAATTGCTGTATCCGTATCTGTACGAGTGTTTTGACGATCTTGCATCCTATTGGTTTGTGGGCGCACGCAGTTCCGAGGACAGTCTGCACAGGGATATCGCCTCTGGTTTGGACGTGTGTTGCGGTGTAAAAAATGCCACAGACGGAAATATCGATAAGGTCGTTGACTCTCTTTTTGCGGTCAGCAATCCGTGCGTATTTCCCTACAACGGCGCAGAAGTGCACACTAACGGAAACAAGTTTGCTCATATTGTGCTTCGCGGTGGGCAATCAAACGGATTTTTTACTTCCAACATAACCCCATTTCATATCAAAAAAGCCAAAGCGAGTTTGCGCGAAAAAGGACTAAATGACTTTGTTATGGCGGATCTTAATCATGCAAATAGCGGAAAAATCGCAACTAATCAAACGCAAAACGCTCAAATTGCAATGGAAGCGGGCGTAGACGGAATAATGGTGGAAAGTTATTTGTACGAAGGGGAACGATCGGATAAATTCGGCGTTTCTCAGACAGACGACTGTATCGGTTTCGATACGACAGAAAAACTTCTTTTGCAGTTGAATAAAGATTGCGATAACAGACGATAAAGTGATGATCGGGTAAATGCGTCGTTAAACGCACTTTATAGCAACAATTTGGCTAAACAAAAACTGACGATGGTGGCAATTGCCGATTGCGTCAGTTTCATTTTTATTACATTTATTGCATTTATCTTCTTTTTACCCAAAAAAGCGTAACACTGAAAGAACACGCACATACCGCCCAAAGCCAGCAATCCGCTACAAAGAATTGTCGCAGTGATAAGATCCGCCGACTTGCATATTGCAAAAACGCCGTTTGTCATTTCCAAAATGCCGATAGCATAGGCAATGGGCAGACTGTCGGCTATGGTTTGGGGCAAAAAACTTTTCAGCATATCTGAGAACATATAAAAAAGCGCTATCAGTCCGCCCACGGATAGAACGGACAAGACCGAACTTGTCAAAGTGTTGCCGAGATCTTCTGCGACCAATTTGTCGCTGTTACGATCCAAAACTATTTGTTCTCTTCGTCTGTAAATAAATCCGTTTATAATGGCGGACAGAAAGTGAGAAAAAACAACTATCGCGGTTGCAACGGAGTTTTGCAATAGTTTGGCGCCAACCGTTGCGATCATAAATATAGGTCCTGCGGTGGAGCAAAAGGCGCACATTCTTGTCGCGGTATCGACGTCGGCATTACTGTCCGAAATTGCCTTTGCGCCCATGGGATACCCGCAAAGCAGTGCGGTGGCAAATTCCTTGTCGCAAGCAATTCCGAATAGCGACTTCGTCAAAGAATATTTGTGACGCGGTACAATTTTTAATGCGATAGCAGATAAAACGGCAAACGGAAAAAGAGCAGGTAAAACGTTATACGCCCAGACTGTAAGACCGTCAAAAAAACTTTGCATATATCTTGTCGGCTCTGCGATAAATATACCCAAAACCGCACCGAAAACAATAAGTACGATAATTTTGAAATACTTCACGCAATATTATACTTTGTCGTTGGGGCAACTTATGTTTATGCGCTTATATTGATCTACTTGAAATATATTTTAATTCGGTATAAAACCCTTTGTTTGCTGAAAATGGGGATTTTATAAAATACTATTACACGCATAGTATCGTGAAAAATAACAAAAATACATCAAAATTGCAACGTTTAGTCAATCGACAACAAGAAAACCCGACGAAGAAGTTTTTCCCAGCGTGGCATACAGCCTATCCGCGCGTTCGGTGATCACGTCAATTTTTTTGTCTGTTAATGCAAGCAGACTTGCCGACGTCGATCTTACCGCAAGGGGATTGACGTTTGGAACCATGGACAAGTTTTCTTTTGCGACGTCGCGCGTGATATCCAAAACGCAATTCAAAACGATACGCTGAATTTTCATCCAAGTGTATCTTTTGGTTTTGATAGATTCGATCATGCGGTCGTAACCGTGCGCTTTGTCGCAGTTGTAGATGCGGTTGTGCAGTCCTTCGCTTACGCCTTCGATTTTTTCCAGTTTATTCTTTGACGCAATCGCAACAAAAGAAGTGGCGATATTTTTGTAATTTTGTTCCGTTTCCCAATCGATGTCATCGAGTACATAGTCGAAAGAATATTCGTCAAATAACGATTTGTTCGAACGTAAAATTGCGGAGGAAGCAAATTGTTGTGCTTTGTCTCCGTTAAAGTTGTCCTCTCTTTGCAACGTGACGGGAATGATTGCGCTTTTGATCTTTTTTAGCGCATGCAAATATTCCACTGCCAAAACATTGTTTGGTTTGCTCAAAATGTCCGATCCCGTTGCCAATGCAACGGCTTTGGGATAACTTACCCCTGTCGAAACAATTTCTTTTATCCGGTTGTTGGTTTGTTCGCTGTCGATTTCTTCGGCACAGCGTTTGATGATCTCGATATCTCCGCATTCGCTACCGAAAACAAGAAAATCAGCTCCCAGTTTATCTGCAATTTTTACTCCGCCCAATGCAAAATTTTCCGCGGGAGAAGTGGCAAAAAGGGTGGGAAGTTCCACGACGAGATCGGCTCCCGCAAGGATAGCATGTTTTGCGCGCGCATATTTGTCGGCGCAGGCAGGCAATCCCCTTTGCGTAAAATTTCCGCTCATTATGCACACGACGTTATCCGCCAAACTCTTGGCAAAGTCTATCAGTCGTTTGTGTCCCGTGTGCAGAGGATTAAATTCGCATATTATCGTTGCTAATTTCTTTTTGTTTTCCATTGATCAGGTTTTAGTTTACATAAATTACGAGTTATGGTATAATCGTTATCGGTATATTGTCTTTGGGTAAAGGACATTAAAAAAGCCCTTGCCGATACATTATACACTAAATTACGGAATAAATAAAGCGTTTCAAAAGGAGATTGTTATGAGCGTACTGGAACAAATCAAAAGCAAAGCGTCGAAACTGAACAAAACGATTGTTCTTTGTGAAGGAGAGGACGGACGCGTGGTAAAAGCCGCGCAGATGGCAACAAAAGAAGGAATTGCCAAGATAGTGTTGTTGGGCGATCCCGAAGCGATCAAATCGGCAAATCCCGATGTCGATCTCAACGGCGTGAAGATCGTCGATCCTTGCACAAGCGACAAACTTCCCGCGTACATTGCCAAACTTGTGGAGTTGCGCGCGTCCAAGGGCATGACGGTCGAACAGGCGACCGAACTGTTGAAGGACAGCACATATTTCGGCGCTATGATGCTAAAAACGGGCGACGTGGACGGACTTGTTTCCGGCGCTTGCCACTCCACAGCCAACACTTTGCGCCCCGGATTGCAGATCATCAAAACGGCGCCCGGCGTGTCGGCGGTTTCCAGTTTTAACCTTATGATTTGTCCGCCCCAAGGCAATCAATACTGTCCCGACGGGTTGGTGGTATTTGCCGATTGCGGTTTCAATCCCACCTATACGGCGGAAGGACTTGCCGATTGCGCAATAACCACGGCACATTCTGCCAAGGCAATTGCAGGTATCGAACCGAAAGTGGCAATGCTTTCCTTCTCCTCCAAAGGAAGCGCAAAACACGACAACGTTACTTTGGTGCAGGAAGCAACGCGTATAGCAAAAGAAAAAGCTCCCGACCTCAAATTGGACGGCGAATTGCAATTCGACGCAGCAATAGTGCCCTCGGTCGGAGAAATGAAGGCAAAAGGAAGTCCTGTTGCGGGACATGCAAACGTGTTTATCTTCCCCGATCTGCAAGCGGGCAATATCGGCTATAAAATTGCCGAGCGTTTAGGCGGATTTATGGCTGTCGGTCCTATTTGTCAGGGTTTTGCAAAGCCCATGAACGATTTGTCTCGCGGATGCAATTCGGACGATATCGTCGCCGCCGTGGCGATCACTGCGCTTCAAACCGAATTGTGATGCTAAAAGGCATATAATGCGGACAATTTTTGTAAAAAGGAGAAAAACATGAAAATTCTTGTAATCAACTCGGGAAGTTCTTCCCTGAAATATCAACTTATCGACATGGAAACGGAGAGCGTGTTGGCAAAAGGACTTTGTGAACGCATAGGCATTGCAAACTCCAATTTCGTGTACAAGGCGCACGGCATGACGATAGAGCAACAGACGGATATTCCCGATCACAATACTGCCGTAAAATTGGTTTTGGACAAACTTACGGACAAGGAAGCGGGAGTTATTTCCTCTATGAAGGAGATCGACGGCGTCGGACACCGCGTGGTCGCGTCCGGTGAAGCTTTCAAACAACCTACGCTTGTCACACCGCAAGCAATGGAGACCATGGAACAGATCAAAGATTTGGCTCCGCTTCACAATCCTGCGGCAATAGTGGGCGTAAACGCTTGTTTGGCGCAGATGCCCGACACGCCCATGGTGCTTGTTTTCGATACGGGTTTCCACTTCACAATGCCCGACTACGCTTACATGTATGCGATAAATTATCAACATTATCAAAAATATAAAATTCGTCGTTACGGGGCGCACGGCACCAGTCACAAATTTGTTGCGCAAGAAGCGGCAAAATATCTCGGTAAAAATATAGAGGATCTCAAAATAATCACCTGTCACCTTGGCAACGGTTCGTCTATAACGGCTGTAAAAGGCGGAAAGTGTATCGACACTTCTATGGGCTTTACCCCTTTGGCGGGCGTTCCTATGGGAACTCGTAGCGGAGACATCGATTTTGCGGCTGCGGAGTACATTGCAAAGAAGGAGGGCATGAGTATATCCGACATGCTTACTTATCTCAACAAACAGTGCGGAATGCTCGGCGTTTCGGGCGTGTCGTCTGATTTCAGGGATCTGTCGGTGGCATCGGATGCGGGAAACGACAGGGCCAGACTTGCATTGGATATGTTCTGCTACAACACGAAAAAGTACATCGGCGCCTATGCGGCGGCGCTAAACGGCGTGGATGTTATAGTGTTCACGGCAGGTATAGGAGAAAACGACAGCCGAGTAAGAGAAGCGTCGCTTAAAGATATGGAGTATCTCGGCGTCAAATTGGACGCGCAAAAGAATGTCGATTGCCCGCGCGGGACGATCGCGGAAATTCAAGCCGACGATTCCAAGGTGAAAATTTTGGTTATTCCCACCAACGAGGAATTGGTAATTGCCCGCGAAACAATGTCCGTGGCAAATTTAGCGTAAATCGTTGACAAAATAACGGCTATTTTGTATAATAATAAGCGTGTCTGACATGGTTGTAATAGATTTGACTGAAAATTTTGCCAAAATCGGCGAAGATGTCGATTTTTCGGGTGAGTACAAGTTGGATGACGGATTGTTACCGTATCCCAATGCAAAGCTTGTTCGCGTCAAGGTACATTTTCACATTTCCTACAACAAACCCAACGTAAAGATAGAAGGCGTCATCGGTTGTGTGGTGCAAGGTTACTGCGACAGATGTTTGGAACCGATAAACAGACAAATCGATTTGCCTTTTTGTCAGATTTTCTACAAAGACAGTTCGGACGAAGAGGACGGGTACGTCTATTCGGAAAGCAGGTTGGACGCAACCAAAGCCGTATGCGACGAAATTGTTCTATCACTGCCGGGCAGTTTACTTTGCAAACAAGACTGCAAAGGATTGTGCCCAAAGTGCGGAACAAATCTCAATCAACGGCAATGCGATTGCGATCTTTCTCGCGAAAACGCTTTTTCCGTACTCAAAGATCTAAAATTTTAACGGAGGTGCATTTACTATGGCAGTACCCAAGAGAAAAACATCCAAACAAAGAAAGCATTCGAGATCCGCAAATTGGACAGCCAATTCCGCGTCTTTGGTGGAATGTCCTCAATGCCACGAATTAAAGGTTGCGCACAAAGTTTGCGAATCTTGCGGTTACTATGACGGTAAACAAGTAGTGGAAGTTACCGCGGACAAGAAATAATTTCGGCTAAAATCAAACAAAAAATGCCATCGGCTGTCGGTTCGGTGGCTTTTGTTATGTGAAACAATTATATAGATGTGATATATATTGTGAAACATAACATATTTTTGGCGGTTTTTTATTGCAAAATTATATTTATTGAGTTATAATATATCTACATATATTTTCGAGTGTTTCCTTGCCCATAGCCTTGGGCTAAATATTCGGATGACCGCGCAAATTGCGTTTTGAAATTTTATCCTCGGAATGCGCCGAGGATAAATATTGTACGGATCGAAGGTTGAGCGTATGGAACAAAAAGTTATCGGTGACATCGAGAATAAACTCGGTTATAAATTCAGAGATCGCCGTTTGCTCGAACAGGCATTTACCCATTCTTCATATGCGAATATAAAAGGGGTAGAGGATAACGAGCGAATGGAATTTTTCGGAGACGCCATTCTCGAATACGTTTCTTCCGAATGGCTTTTTGCTCACTTTGGCGATTGCGACGCGGGCGAACTGTCCGCTATGCGAAGCAAAGTGGTGTCTGCCGATGGTTTACGCCCCGTGATAGACAAATTGGATTTGCTCAAATACCTTGCCATTGCGGAAAATTCTTCCAAAACCATACTTTCATCTCGCAAGATCGAGGCAAATTTGTACGAAGCGATACTTTGCGCGATCTATCTTGACGGCGGAATGAAAAGCGCCAAGGCGTTTGCAATGAGAACTTTGAACGACAGTTTACAAAAATCGGGAGCCGTTATCGCCAAGGACAGTAAGTCGGCGTTGCAGGAATACTGTCAACGCAACAAACGGAGCATATCGTACAAGATAGTAGACCGTCGCGGTCCCGACGATAAGCCTTGTTTTAAGTGCGCATTGTATATCGACGGCGTGGAAAGCGCGGTCGGGGAAGGATCGAGTATCAAAAAGGCGGAGCAAGACGCCGCCGGCAAAATTGTAGTTAAATGGAGAATTGAGTAGTGCTTTATCTTAAAAAAGTAGAAATGTACGGGTTCAAAAGCTTTGCCGACAAGGTCGAGTTAAAGTTTAATCAGCCGATAACGGGCATCGTTGGTCCCAACGGTTGCGGAAAAAGCAATATTTCCGACGCAATACGCTGGGTGCTTGGTGAACAGAGTTCCAAAAACCTGCGCGGTAAACAAATGCAAGATCTTATTTTTAACGGAACGGATACGCGTAAATCCATGAGTTATTGCGAAGTTTCGCTGTTTTTCGACAACACTACGCGTTTGTTTTCCATTCCCATGGACGAAATTATTATCAGCCGTAAGCTTTATCGCAACAACGAAAGCGAATATCTGCTCAACAGAAACGTTGTACGTTTGAAGGATATTCTTGCTCTATTGCGCGGAGTTGGGTTGGGTAAAGACGGTTATTCTATCGTCGGACAGGGCAAAATGGACGCTATTCTGAACGCCAGAGCGGAGGATAGGCGCTCAATTTTCGAAGAGGCTTTGGGTATTTCCAGTTTTCGCGCGCAAAAGGGGGAAACGGAGCATAAGTTGGAAAAGACGCGTACCAATATGCAACAGATCAATATCCTTTTGGAAGAGATCAAACACCGTCTGCCCGAATTGAGACGGCAGTCAACGATCGCCAAAAAGTATCTCGAATATTACGATGAGTTGCGTTTGTGCGAAATCAACGCCTATATTTACGGCTATGACAATGCCAGTCAGGACAAAGCAAACGGCAAAAAAAAGTTGGAAGGTCTCCGAGAGGAGCTCAGGCAAAAATCGGACGAATTTGAACGAGTAAACGATACTTACGACGAGGTATTCCACAAGCGCAACAACATCGACAGCGAAATTGCCGAGTTGCGCGACAAGCAGGTGCAGTTGGCTGTAAAAGTTCAAAAGAACGTAAGCGAAAAAGACGTTATCCGTGAAAGGATCAACGGTTGCGAGAGGGATATACAATCTAACGAGGAACTGATACAGAACGACGAAAAGGAAATAGCTCGTCTCAAACAAGCAAACGAAGATCTGGACAAGCTTATCGCAAGGCGCATAGAAGAACGTGCCGTTTTGGAAAAAGAGATAACCGCGACCACGGAGCAGTTTGTCGATGTAAACAAGCGCGTTGACGATATCAACAGCCGTTCCGAGACGTTGCGACAAAAATTGGAAGAAACTATTCGCGTCGCGTCGCAAACCGCAAACAATCTTACCGCTTGCCAGACGGAAAAGATCAATCTTACCGAACGTTTGGAACAGATCACCCGAAACGAAACAGAACTTACGCAAAAATTGCAGGAGTCGGCAGGGGAAGAAGGCGATCTTTTGGGCAAATACGACCAACTTCGCAAACAAAAAGAGGAGTTGGAAGGCGATTTGCGTCAAGTGAAACAGCAAATAAAGGAGTTGGAATTTAAGCAATTTAATCTCAGCAAGGAACTGACGCGCAAGCAACAGGCATATTCCGGTGAAAAGGGCGGAATAGACATGCTGAAAGACTTTGCCGAAAATTATCGCGGTTACCAAGCCAGTATTCAAAATTTGATGCGGGACGCTCAACACGACAAGGAACTTTCCTCTCACATCTGCGGAGTAGTCGCCAACTTGATAAAGGTAGAACCGCGTTTGCAAACGGCAATAGAAGTTGCCCTGGGCGGTAGATTGCAAAACGTCGTTACGGAAAACGAAGATGACGTCAAATATCTGATAAATTACCTCAAAATAAATGACTACGGCAGAGCAACATTTCTGCCTGTCAGCTCCATGAAGCCATACGGTATAGACCGAGCGGAAGTGCTCAACGAAAAGGGCGTGCTCGGCATTGCTTCGGAACTTATCAGTTACGACAAGCATTACAGCAACGTAATGGAATCGTTGTTGGGCGGAATATTGGTCGTAGACACATTCGATAACGCCGTAGCCATCAGCCGTAAGTACAGACATGCGCACCGCATGGTCACTTTGACGGGAGAGCGCGTATCCAGTGACGGATCTTACGAAGGCGGAAGTATGCGCAAGCAATCTGCCTACAACATTCTTTCGTACGAAACGGAGTTGGAAACGCGCACGGAAAAATTGAAAGAGTTGCTCAAAGATATGCAAAAGACCGAAGAGGAAAAGGTCAAGTTGGACGCACAGCTTGAAGAACTTCGCGCACAAGCAAACAAACTGGGCGACGGCATAAACGCGCTAAAAGTAGACATAGCGACAGCCAAGGAGCGTATCGAATCTTCCAATACGTTGAGCAATTCGGACAAACAAAATGTTTTGCGTCTTTCTGCCGAAAAGGAAAAGATAATGGCACGTTTGGCGCAACTGGATATTTCCATCAAAAAGTTGGAGTTGCGACTCAAAGAATTGGAAACGGCGGAAAAGCAACTGCGCGAAAAGAACGATCACCAACGCGAGATCTCGCAAATGGAACTTACCGCAAAGGATACCGTTTCCGCAAGTCTTGCAGATAAGCGCTATCGTCTTGCCGTGCTCAACTCTAATATAGAGCAAGCACAAAAAGAGCGAAAAGCCAACGAAGAACAGATCGCTACGTTAGAGTCCAGTATTTCCTCGCGCAAAACTTACATTGCGCAAGTACGATTTGCAATTGACGGAATGTATGCCACAATGAACGAAAGCGTGACGGACGTCGGGTTGCAAGAGGAAATGGCAACGCTGTTGGAACAGATAAAGGAAGCGGAAAACCTTCGCAACACGCTGGGAGAAACATTTCAGCGTTTGACGGACGAACGCATGCGCCTGTCCAACGAGTTGGAATCGTTGCGCGGTGTGATAAACAAGGAAGAATACATCCTCAACAAGATAGACGACGATCTGTTGCAACTTCAACAAAGGGTTCAGGAGGAATACGGCATTACGTATTCCGCCGCAATGCAATACAAGCAGGAAGATTACGACAAGGAACGCAATAAAGAACGCATTTCTCAACTAAAAGAGGAAATTTCAAAACTCGGTCCGCACATAAACGTACATTCGATACAGGAGTTGGAATCGGAACAAGCACGCTATGACGATCTTGTGGCGCAAGTGGATGACCTCAAACAGGCGGAAAGCGACCTCAAAAACGCGCTTAAAGAACTTATGGCAGACATGGAAGAACGATTCAACTCCGGTATGGCTCAAATAAACGATAATTTCAAAGTCATTTTCCGCGAGCTGTTCAAGGGTGGTAACGCGCGACTGTATATCGACAAAGATCCAACCAAGGAATCGTTGGACTACGGCGTGGAAATAGAGGCGCAACCCCCGGGAAAGAAATTGCAAAACATTTCCCTTCTTTCCGGCGGAGAGCGTACGATGACTGCGGCGGCGATACTGTTTTCGATACTCAAATTCAACCCGATGCCCTTCTGCGTATTGGACGAGATCGAGGCGGCGTTGGACGACGCCAATGCCGAAAGAATATCCAAATACCTGCGCAAGTTTTCCGCCTCCACGCAATTTGTTGTTATCACGCACAAAAAGCCGACAATGGAGCACTCAGACGTCTTGTACGGCGTAACAATGGAGGAAAAGGGCGTATCCAAGATCGTATCCGTCAAACTGACGGAAGCTATCAAACAGGCAATGTGAGGAACAAGCAAAATGGGATTTTTTCAAAAAATTATCGACGGGCTCAAAAAAACCAAGGAAAAGATCGGTTTCAAACTCAATCAGCTGTTTAAGCGCGGTATTTTTGACGAGGATTTCTACGATGAATTGGAGTTTATACTGCTCTCTGCCGATATAGGAGAGGACACTACGGTGGATATCATAGACGAGTTGAGAGCGCGTATGAGCAGAGACAGAATATCCGATCCCCAAAAAGCCAATCAATATCTGCGAGACGTGCTTTGCGACATTTTGGGAAACGAAAAGTTTACTTTTTCCACCCCATGTGTCATTTTGGTGGCAGGCGTCAACGGAGTGGGCAAAACTACGACTATCGGAAAACTTGCAAATATATTTACCAAACAGGGCAGATCCGTGGTGATAGCCGCCGCCGATACATTTCGCGCCGCGGCAAGCGAACAGTTGGAAGTGTGGGCTAATCGTGCCAAGGTGCGCATAATAATGCACGAAGAGGGGAGCGATCCTGCGTCGGTGGTCTACGATGCAGTTTCTTCTGCCAAGAGTCGCGGTACGGACGTGGTGCTTGTGGACACAGCAGGCAGACTGCACAACAAAAAGAATTTGATGGAAGAATTGAAAAAAATCAACCGCGTCATCGACCGCGAATTTCCCGAAGCGGATCGTAAAAATCTCATCGTCTTGGACGCAACCACGGGACAAAACGCCATACAGCAAGTGGACATTTTCGACGAAGCAATAGATATCGACGGCATTGTGCTCACCAAGTTGGACGGGACCGCCAAGGGTGGCGTTGTGCTTGCCATTAAACACGATATGGATATCCCCGTTTACTTTGTGGGCGTAGGCGAAGGCATTGACGACCTTTTGGAATTCGACGCCGAAAGCTATGTCGAGGGAATAATTTGACAATATGTGATTTCGTGTAGCCATTTCGACTACAAACGGTCTGTCAAATTTCAAATTCGCGAGAATCTTGATTTCCAAAAGCAATGTAAAATTCATTTATCGTGGTGGCGTTCGTATGTTGGTAGGGCAGATTTTCCTGCTATCACCAAATTGCGTGGCAATTTTTCATGCAATAGCTATTTTGGCGTGTCGGCATCGTTTATAGGCGTTGTTGAGATTTTGCATAATGCATGTCCGCACGATAACGAGACGCATGCTGGAATGAGTATATGCCATGAAAAGGCCATGAACAAAAGTTGGTGCGAAGATATTTTTCAAAATCGCAAACGGGTATCGCTCGTACATCACAATGAAAATTTTAAGCAAAATGACGTCAAAACGGCTTGAAAAACAATTTCAAAGCCGTTTTTTACAGTAGTGTTTTTGCGTTTAAGCGATCGACATGCTGTCTGATCGCGATTCAAACGTCTTTTTGTTATTTTACGCAAATAGCTTGACATACGGCGAAAAATAAGTTACAATAACTTCTGTAAAGCAAAAGTACTTTACAGATTGAAAGAGGTGAGTATGGCGCTGACAAAAATACAGCTTTCGGAATTGCTCGGGGTGTACAGCGAATTGCTCACGGAAAAGCAAAAAGAAACGCTCTCGATGTACTGTGATTGCGATTGTTCGCTCGCCGAAATAGCGGACGAAACGGGCATTTCAAGGCAGGGAGTAAGGGACGTTATTGTGAAGGGCGAAGCAACGCTTGTACGTTTGGAGGACAAGTTGCATTTAGCCAAACTGTACAGAGATATATCCGTTGCGATAGAGCAAGAGGACAAAGAAACGGTTTTTGCCATTGCAAAAAGTTTTATTTCAAAGGAGTAGACCGTGCCGGCATTTTCCAATTTAACAGACAGGATCAGTCATATATTTTCCAAGCTGAAAAACCGCGGTGCGTTGACGGAGCTGGAAATAAAGCAGGCAATGCGCGAAGTGCGCGTCGCTTTGTTGGAGGCAGACGTCAATTTTACCGTTGCGAAGGACTTTATCGGCAAAGTGACGGAGCTTGCTTTGGGCGAGCAAATACTCAAAAGTCTTACGCCCGGTCAGCAGGTGATAAAGATAGTCAACGAACAACTCATTGAGTTGCTCGGTTCAACGCAAAGCAAATTGGGCGTCAGTCCCAAGCTTCCAACCGTCATCATGATGTGCGGATTGCAGGGCGCGGGCAAGACCACGATGTGCGGAAAATTAGCGCTGTATCTGCAAAAGCAGGGCAAAAAAGTTTTGCTGTGCGCAGACGACATTTACAGACCTGCCGCGATAAAACAGTTGGAGATAGTGGCAGGCAAGGTCAAAGCGGGATTTTTCCAAATGGGACAGAGCAATCCCACAAAGATCGCGCAAAACGCCGTTGCCTTTGCAGAGAAAAACGGTTTTGACACGGTGATCATCGACACCGCAGGACGGTTGCACATCAATGAAGAGTTGATGAACGAGTTGAAAGCCATCAAAAAGGCGGTAAACGTGTATGAGACCTTGTTGGTAGTAGACGCCATGACAGGGCAGGACGCCGTGAACGTTGCAAAAACTTTCGACGAACAGTTGGACATTACAGGCGTTATCATGACCAAGTTGGACGGCGATACGCGCGGTGGCGCGACGCTTTCCATAAAGGCTGTAACGGGAAAACCCATCAAGTTTGTCGGAACGGGTGAAAAACCCGAGGATCTGGAACCTTTCCATCCTGACAGAATGGCGTCTCGAATTTTGGGCATGGGCGACGTGCTCACCCTGATAGAAAGGGCGCAAACGGCGGTGGACGAGGAACAAGCGCTAAAACTTGCCAAAAAAATCAAGGAATCCACGTTTGATTTGAACGACTATTTGGAACAGTTTGAACAGGTTGCGAAAATGGGCGACCTCAACGACATTGTCGGCATGATCCCCGGGGCTAGCAGACTTAAACTCGGCGACAAAAAAGTGGACGAAAAACAACTGAAACGCAACAAAGCGATAATACAGTCCATGACGAAAGAAGAACGCGCAAACCCCAAAATACTTAACTATTCTCGCAGAAAACGTATTGCGAAGGGGTGCGGTCTTGAAGTGCAGGACGTAAACAAGCTCATCAAACAATTTGAGCAAACGTGCGAAATGATGAAGAAAATGTCCAAATCAAAGCGTTTGCCATTCTGATAAACGACATACCGAACTAATTGTTTCGATATACAACAAACCAATTAAAACAAAATAAAATTACATTTGGAGGATAAAAAAATGGCAGTAAAAATGAGATTGACAAGAATGGGTGACAAAAAGAGTCCTTTCTACCGCGTGGTAGTTATCGATTCTCACAAGGCTCGCGACGGACAGTACGTTGACCTTATCGGCACCTACAATCCTTTGACAGAGGAAGTTCGCATTGACGCGGAAAAGGCAAGAAAATGGGTTTCCTGCGGTGTGCAACCTACCGAAACAGTCCGCACTCTTCTCGTTCGCGAAAACATTCTCGAGCCTCGCAAACCGCACAAGGCGTAGTGTGAGGTTGACATGGTAGAGCTTGTAACCTATATCGTCGAACAGCTTGTGGACGACAAATCAGCTATAAATATCACCTCGGAAGAGGCGGACGGCGTGGAAACGGTGACTATTCGCGTTGCAGAGGATGATATCGGCAAGGTGATAGGCAAGCAGGGCAAGATAGCTATGGCGATCCGCACGCTTGCAAAGGCTGTCGGCATAAGAAATGGCAAAAGATATAACATCGAGATAGAAGACTGACGCTTTGCCACAATTTTGTGTTGTGGCAAATTTTTTTGTTATGAAATTGGAAGTAGGCAAGGTGCTTAAAGCACAGGGCATAAAAGGCGAGATAAAACTGCAATGTTATCTTGACGATTCCGCAATGCTTGCGGACATAAAGGAACTGTACATCGGTTCGGTATCGTATGCCGTGGAAAAAATTCGTCCCGACGGCGCCTTTTGCTATGTGCTTTTGAGGGGAATATCGGACAGAAATTTAGCCGAGGCAATGAGAAACAAAACTGTTTTCGCCGACAGGGACTGCATCGACATACCGAAAGACAGGTATTTTATTGCCGATCTGATCGATTGCAAGGCGGTGTTGGACGACGGCAGAGAGGTGGGGATTGTCCGCGAAGTGCTTCAATACGGCTCGGCAGATGTGTTTGTGTGCAACGACGGCGCACGCGAGGTATCATTTCCCTTCCTCAACGATCTGGTTGTAAAAGTGGACACGGGAAAAAAAGTGTTGATATTGAATTCGCGAAGATTCGAAGAGGTGGCTGTTTATGAAAATTGACGTATTGACGTTATTTCCCGAAATGTTGGATTCGCTCAACAGCTCGCTTACTGGCAAGGCGCGTGAAAAGGGACTTTACGAGTTGTATTGTCACAATATTCGCGACTATTCAAAGGACAGGCACAAAAAGTGCGATGACGCTCCGTTTGGCGGTGGCGCGGGCATGGTGATGATGCCTCAACCGATACATGACTGCATACAAGCTGTCGATCCCGATCATACAGCTATCAGGATATACATGTCTCCTCGGGGCAAGGTGCTAAATCAGGCACTTGTGAAAGAGCTTTCCTCGAAACAACATCTGTTAATTTTGTGCGGACACTACGAGGGCGTGGATCAGCGCGTGTTGGATCTCGATATCGATTTAGAACTGTCTATCGGCGACTATGTGCTCAGCGGAGGAGAAATTCCCGCAATGGTGCTTATAGACAGCGTGTTGCGATACGTTCCCGATGTGTTGGGAAACAGCGAATCGACGGTGGACGAATCCTTTTCGCAACCGTTGTTGGAATATCCGCAATACACTCGTCCGCAGGAGTTTTTGGGAATGAGTGTGCCAGAGGTTCTTGTTAGCGGAAACCATGCCAATATCGACAAGTGGCGCAGAGAACAGTCGTTGATTATCACGCAAAAAGTTCGTCCCGATTTGTTGGAGGAAAAATGAATATCCAGTGGTTTCCGGGGCACATGACAAAGGCGTTGCGCATGATGGAGCAAAACGTAAAGATCGTTGACGCAATAGGCTATGTGCTTGACGCTCGCGCGCCGTATTGTTGCTTTAATCCCAATTTTGACAAGATAGTTGGTTGTAAACCGTGTGTTTTTATACTTAACAAGTGCGACCTTGCGGATCCGCAAAAGGTGGATCTTTGGTGCAAGTATTTCAGTAACAGATCTTTGAACTGCGTAAAGATAACGGCAACGGCTTCGGCAGACGCACCCAAGATAGTCAAAGCATTGGCTGATTCGACAGAGCCGTTGAGGCGGAAATATTTGTCGAAAGGAGTGTACAAGCCGATAAGATGTCTTATCATAGGCGTGCCTAATTGCGGAAAAAGTACTTTGATCAATTGCATTTCGGGCAAAAAGACGCTTATAACAGGCGACAAACCGGGCGTTACCAAGGGAAAACAATGGGTAAGGTTGCAATCGGGTTTGGAGCTTTTGGACACGCCCGGCACCTTGTGGCCGAAGTTCGACGACGAAACCGTTGCTTCGCGCCTTTGCTTCATCGGCAGTATCAAGGATGACGTCGTAGACATGTACGAAGTGGCAAATATGTTGCTGGAACAACTTTCGCAACTTTATCCCGCTTTGTTGGAACAACGATACAAATTGCAATGCGTTGGGCGTAAAGCTACGGAAATATTCGAGGAAATTGCTTTGAAACGCGGTTTTTTGCTTCGTGGCGGAGAACTTGACGTCGAGCGTTGCGCAAAAGCCATTTTGGACGACTTCCGTAAAGGCAAGATAGGGCGCATAACCTTTGATGTCCCCGCGGACAATTAAAATTTTTAGCATTAAATGAGTTAAAATACTATGACGGATATGTTGGAATACGAAAGAGATCTTCAAGCGCGAGGGATAAAGTTTATCGGCGGAATAGACGAGGCGGGCAGGGGACCGCTTGCAGGTCCCGTGGTGGTTGCGGGGGTTGTGATGCCTATCGACGATATCATAGAGGGCGTAAACGACAGTAAAAAGCTTTCCGCAAAAAAACGCGAATTGCTTTTTGACAAAATCATGGCAAAGGCAATACGAGTCCACGTTGCGGTGATTGATAACGAAACGATCGACCGTATAAATATCCTCAACGCGACAAAAAACGGTATGCTCGAATGTATTGACGAATTGAAAACCGAAACGGTGTTGATAGACGCCGTCAAGTTGAATTCGGCTACGCCTACCGTGTCTATAATACACGGAGACGCTCTCAGTTACAGTATAGCGTCGGCAAGTATTGTCGCCAAGGTGACGAGAGACAGGATAATGTCGGAAATGGACAAAATATATCCGCAATATAACTTTGCAAAACACAAAGGATACGGCACGGCGGAACACATCAGGTTGCTGAAACAATTCGGTCCGTGTCCCATTCATCGAAAAACATTTATCGGTCATTTTGTAGACGTATGAATACGAAAATAGTGGGACGGCACGGCGAGGATGTTGCATCAAAATACCTTGTTGCAAAAAAATATAAAATTCTCGATCGCAATTTTTCCTGCCGTTTTGGCGAAATAGACATAATAGCTTTGGACAGATCGTGTACTGTTTTTGTGGAGGTCAAAGCGCGACGGAATACGAAATTCGGTTTTCCGCGCGAAGCGGTAGATTGGCGAAAACAACAGACTATCGCCAAATGTGCCGAATATTGGCTTTACAAAAATAAGCAAAACGGTGTGCCCGTTCGTTTCGACGTCATTGAAATTATCGGTGATAGCGTAACGCACATAATTGACGCTTTTCGTCCATAGGATAGTCAAAATCGGCTCATTATATCGATTTTTGCGCTTTTATAAAGTACTATGTCTGTGATAGTATGTTCAAATATGGCAAGAACCACAATTTTTGAGGAGACTATGTCATAAGTTTGGCAAAGTGTGAAATTGCAAAACATAATCATGAGCAATTTTGTGAAAGTAGAATTTTGCCTGTTCCGAAAGAGTAGATCACCGTAGTGTTCACGGAAAATAGTTTTGCAAGTTCGTCATAACAAAAAGTATAAAACAAGTTTTGCTCAAACAGTTGCGTAAAACGTATTTTTATGTTAATATAGACAAGTGACTTCGGGCGGTCCTCTGACTTGGGTAAGTGCATGAACGCTTAGTTAACAATAAATTTTGGAGGAAAAGTCAAATGGACATCATCAAGCAAATCGAGTCGGAATCTTTGAGAGAAGTGACGAAGTTCAACGTGGGAGACACGGTGCGCGTCAACTTCAAAGTCATCGAAGGTAACAAGGAGAGAATTCAGGCTTACGAAGGCATTGTAATTGCTCGTAAACACGGCGGTCTCCGCGAAACATTTACCGTGAGACGTATATCCAGCGGTATCGGCGTGGAAAGAACGTTCCCTGTGCACAGCCCCAAGATCGAAAGCATTTCAGTTGTTCGTCAGGGCGACGTCAGACGTGCAAAGCTTTACTATCTCCGCAACCGCACCGGCAAGGCTGCAAAAGTTAAGTCGAGTAGGTAACACTCCAACAAATTTAGCGACTGTTAAGTCGCTTTTTGTTTTTCAGACTTTTCGATGTATCGTGTAAAAACTTGAAGAAAACAGTATATCGCTTATTATGTGTTCGGCGCGGTCGGATATTTACTTTTGATAATGCCGTGTATATTGAACTCAAACAGGGTAAATAAAGACTCTATGTCAAATTTTGTAGTGAAAGTACCAACATAAAAGGCTCTATAAGATGAGGCGTAAGTAATTTCTCCAACATATAATTGAGTTAGCCCCCTCGTTTGCAGTACTGCCACCGAGAGAGGTCTTCTTTTACCCGCATGCAAGCAGTATTTATTTTCTGAATTTTTCGAGGTTCCTCGCGCGTATGTAACTGTTGCATTTAATGTTTGTCTACGATATTTGATTGCCGTTACATATAACGGGGTGATTTACTCGTTTTGCAAGGCTAAATTCTTGTATTCAGTGGCGCTTTTTTGATAATTGAAATTTGCCAAGCCTTTGTCATGGTTTTTATCGTCGAAACATCGATTTGGTGTATTCTTCAAAATAAATTTGCTTCGGCGTCAAATGATTGCGACGCAATATGTATTGCCGACAAGCAGGGTGTATTATAAGTAAAATTTTTGTATTTGCAAACTTTCCGCAATTTTTTAGAGGATTTATATTATATTTTGTAGTTAAGAGTATATTATTTACCCAAAAAATTCTTGCTAAATTTCAAATAGGAAGTTATACTATATTTTAGATTACTTACACAATGGAGAAATCTATGCTTGCATTGATAAAAAGCTTTGGATTGAAAGGATTGGAAGGATTTCCCGTTCAGGCGGAGATCGACATGCATTCGGGAATGCCGTCATACGACATTGTAGGACTGGCAGATACGGCGGTAAAGGAATCCAAGGAACGTGTGCGTTCTGCGATGAAAAACAGCGGTTATCGTTACCCGGTAGCGACGATCGTCGTTAATCTTGCTCCTGCCGACATCAAAAAGGAGGGGAGCTTGTACGATCTTCCCATAGCGGTGGGCATGTTGGTCGCAAGCAATCAAATTCCTTACGAATCTATCAAAAAGCCCGTCATTCTCGGAGAGTTGTCGTTGAACGGCGAAGTTCGAAAGGTAAACGGTATCCTTCCCATGATCATAACGGCGGTGCAACAGGGCGAGACAGATTTTGTCATTCCCAAGGAAAATGCCGACGAAACGGTGTTTATCGAGGGCGCCCGCATTTATCCCGTGGAAAATCTGCGTCAGGCGGTGGAGTTTTTGACAAATCAAACGGAAATCGAACCGCTTGTCATCCGCAGTTGGAAAAACGATCTCGAATACAAGCATAGCGATAACGATTTCAAATATATCAAGGGGCAGTATGCCGCCAAGCGCGCAATGGAGATAGCCGTAGCGGGCGGACACAATATCATAATGATAGGTCCTCCCGGAGCGGGCAAAACCATGCTCGCGCGCGCTGTCCCCTCCATAATGCCCAATCTTTCTTTTGAAGAGGCGCTCGAAGTCGCAAAAATACACAGCGTTTCGGGACAATTGGACGGGTTTATATATGAGCGTCCTTTCCGAACTCCTCATCACTCGGCGACAATGGTGGCTTTGACGGGTGGCGGCAATAGGGCGCGACCGGGAGAAATAAGCCTTGCGCACAACGGAGTGCTGTTTTTGGATGAGTTGCCCGAATACAACAGGCAAACGTTGGAAACGTTGCGTCAACCGTTGGAAGACGGGGTGATCACGGTGGCGAGAAATGCCGTTTCCGTAACGTATCCCGCCGATTTTATGCTCATTGCCAGCATGAACCCTTGTCCCTGCGGAAACTACGGAAGCGCAACGGCAGAGTGCAAATGCACTGCATCGCAAATTCACAGATATCTCAACAAACTTTCGGGACCGCTTTTGGATAGGATAGATATACACATAGAAGTGGATAACGTCACTTACGATCAGTTGCAGGAAGACGATCTTGCCGAACCGTCCTCTGCCGTGCGCGAGCGCGTCAACAAAGCAAGAGAAATTCAATCTGCGCGTTTGTCTCCCGTCGGGCGCAGATGTAACGCTCAAATGACTCCCGCAGATATCAAAAAATACTGCAAATTGGACAAACAAAGCGCAAGCTTGTTGGAGGACTCCTTTGAAAAGCTCAATTTGACGGCGCGTGCGTACAATCGCGTGCTCAAAGTGGCTCGTACCATTGCCGATTTGGACGGCGCGGAAAACATCTCCGTCAAACATGTTGCCGAATCACTGCAATACAGAATGTTAGATAGAAAATACAGGGTTTAGATGTACAGTTTAGAGGAAAAAATCTGCATTGTTTGCGGAGAAAACGAAATAACGTCTGCCAAATTTTTTCAGCTTTGGGATATGTTTGACGGCGCGGAAGCATTTGTTTCGGAAATAGGCAAAAGCTTGCCTGCGGAACAGTTGCTCGGCAACAATTTGGACAGTTTGACGCAAAGCCTCAAAAGCAGTCAAATTGACAGAATTGTCGAAAAGATCTCCGCTAACGGCATTACGGCTGTCACTTGGTTTTCGTCCGATTATCCGCAAACGTTGCGCAACATAGACGAACCGCCGTACATTCTGTTTTGTCTTGGCGACACAAAACTGTTGTCAACAGAGTGTTTGTCCATTATCGGCACACGCAAAGTCTCCTCGTACGGCAGGCGTATAACAAAGGATTTTACCGCCGTATTGAGCGAGTATTTTACCATAGTCAGCGGTCTTGCGTATGGCGTGGACAGTATTGCGCACGAAACCACGTTGGAGAAAAAAGGCAAAACAATTGCCGTGTTAGGTAGTGGCGTGCTCAATGTTTATCCTTCCGCTAATCAGGGTTTGGCAGACAGGATAGTGCAAAACGACGGACTTGTGATCTCGGAATACAGCGTGAGATCTTCCCCTTATCCCTATCATTTTCCGCATCGCAACCGCATTGTTTCGGGGTTGAGCAACGGAGTATTGGTGTGTCAAGCTCCCGCTAAAAGCGGTACTAATTCTACGGTGGACTTGGCGTTGGACCAGGGCAAAGACATATTTGTTGTCCCGGGAGAAATTTATGACAGCGGTTTTGCGGGAAGCAATCATTTGATAAAAAGCGTTCAGGGCGCTTGCGTCACTACGCCGAGAGATATTTTGGAATATTATCATATAAACGCCCGCGAAATAGCACAGCAGAGTTATCAAATGAGTATCGAGGAACAAGCCATAGTAAACGCCCTGTCGATAGGACCGTTGACTTTTGACGAATTGGTACTAAAAACGGGAATATCTCCCGCGGACCTGAATTTTCTGTTGGCAAAATTGGAATTAAGGAGTATAATTGCAAAGTTGGCAGGCAACAGCTACCGACTTTATGGAGGAATTAAATGAAACTTGTTATTGTCGAATCACCGGCAAAGGCAAAAACGATCGGAAAATATCTCGGAGCAGATTACAAAGTAGACGCATCTAAGGGACACATCTGGGACTTGCCCGATAAATCCATGGGCATAGATTTCAAAAACAATTACGAACCTTCTTTGGAAGCTCGCAAACCTGAGCAAAAAGAAATAATAGAGCGACTCAAAAAGGAAGTCGCCAAGGCGGAAAAAGTTTATCTCGCAACCGACCCCGATCGCGAGGGAGAAGCCATTTCCTATCATTTACAGTGCGCTCTCGGTTTGGATCCAAACGAAAAAAATCGAATCATGTTCAACGAGATATCCCGAAAGGCAGTGAACACGGCTATTCAGCATCCGTCTCTTATCAACAAAGGGTTGGTGGACGCTCAACAGGCGCGTCGCGTCCTCGATCGTTTGGTCGGTTACACCTTGTCGCCCGTGTTGTGCAAAAAGATCACAAACAAGCTTTCGGCAGGACGCGTTCAGTCGGCCGCGCTTCGCATAATCGTCGATCGCGAAAAGGAGATACAAAAGTTCAAGCCTGAGGAATTTTGGCATGTGTCGGCGATCTTGGAAAAGCCCAAAGTCAAACCTCAATTCAAGGCGACGTTGACGGCAAAAAACGGCAAAAAGCTTACGCTTAAAAACGAGGAGCAGTGCAACGAGGTTTTGCAAAGCTTAAACGGCGAGTACATTGTGTCGTCGGTAAAAAAATCCGTCACGCAAACCAGACCGCAACCGCCCTTTACAACCAGTACAATGCAACAGGACGCCGTCAACAAGCTTCGTATGTCCAGCAATGCGGTAATGACCGTTGCGCAACAATTGTACGAGGGTTTCGACATTCCGGGCATGGGACATGTGGCGTTGGTCACATATATCCGTACCGACTCCGTTCGCGTATCCACAGACGCTGTTACGGCGGCGCGCGAACGTATTGCGAAGGTTTACGGCAAGGAATATCTTCCTTCAAAGCCCGTGTTTTATGCGACAAAAAAGCAAGCGCAGGATGCACACGAGGCTATAAGGCCCATCAATATCGAACTTACGCCCGAATCGATAAAGGACAAGGTGCAAAGAAATCAATATTTGCTGTACAAATTGATCTATGAGCGTTTTCTTGCCAGTCAAGCGGTCCCCGCCAGTTATGACAGCGTCGCCGTGGAAGTAGAATGTGGCGAATACAAGTTGAGCGCAACGGGTAAAACGCTCAAATTCGACGGTTTTTTGGCAATTTACGGCGAAAGCAGGTCGAAAAAAGAGGACGAAGAGGAAAACGCACGCTTGCCCAAGTTGGAAGTGGGAGACAAATTGAAACTTATCCAACTCAACCACGAACAGCGTTTTACAAAAGCGCCCGCGCGCTACACAGAGGCGAGCATTATCAAGGCAATGGAGGAAATGGGCATCGGACGTCCAAGCACTTATGCTACGATAATGCAAACGTTGTACAAGCGAGACTATGTCAACAAGGATGGCAAGGCGCTTGTGCCCAGCAATTTGGGAATACAGGTAACGGAATATCTTGAACAGTATTTCAGCGAAGTGGTCAACATCAAGTTCACTGCGGAAATGGAGGACAGATTGGACGCCATTGAAACTAACGGCGAGCCTTGGTACAACGTTGTAGATAGTTTTTACAAGCCCATGTTAAAGGAAGTGGAGGTCGCCATGCACGGTCGCAAAGTTGCGGTACAGGATGAAGAGTCCGACGTCATTTGCGAAAAGTGCGGTTCTCCAATGGTGATAAGAATGGGCAAATACGGCAAATATCTCGCATGTAGCAACTATCCCGCATGTTCCAATATCAAGAGTCTTAAAGAGAAAACTCCTCCCAAAGAAACGGATATCGTGTGCGAATTGTGCGGTGCAAAAATGTTGGAACGTCAGGGCAGGTACGGCAAATATTTGTCTTGTAGCAATTATCCTGCATGTCACAACACAAAACCGCTTGTGGAAACGGTTGCCAAATGTCCCAAGTGTGGCAAGGACGTGACCAAGCGTATATCCAAACGCGGAGTGGTTTTTTACGGATGTTCGGGCTATCCAAATTGCGACTTTATTTCCTGGGATATTCCCACGGGAGACAAATGCCCCGATTGCGGTGCATATCTGGTATATAAAACCATTAGAGGCAAAAAGTATATTCGTTGTTCCAACAAAGAATGTAAATACAGTGGCGGTGAAGTGAGTGAAAGTTAAGGTGATCGGCGGGGGCTTTGCAGGTTGCGAAGCGTGCTATCAATTGCTCAAACGCGGTGCAGATGTTACTTTGGCGGAAATGAAACCGCTTAAACATTCGCCTGCGCACAAACTCGACACTCTTTGCGAGGTAGTTTGTTCCAATTCGTTCAAGAGCGACGATCCCGCAACATCCAGCGGATTGCTCAAAGCGGAAATGCGTCTTTTGGACAGCCTTACCTTGCGTATAGCCGAACAAAACAAAGTGCCCGCAGGCAATGCTTTGGCAGTGGACAGATATGCTTTTTCGCAAAAGATGACGCAGACATTGGAAGCGTATCCCAATTTTCACCGCGTGACGGAAGTGACGTCGTCATTAGATACAAATGATTACGATTTTGTCATTGTGGCAACAGGTCCGTTGACTGACGAGGCGCTGATCCCTGTGTTCAACGAGCTGTTCGGAAGCAAATTTCTGTATTTTTTCGACGCCGTTGCGCCTATTGTCACGGCAGAGAGCATCGATATGGACAGTGCGTTCGTCGCCAGTCGATACGGCAAGGGGGACGCAGACTATATCAACTGTCCCATGAACAGGGAACAATATCTTGCTTTTTACGACAGCCTTGTTTCCGCTGAAACGGTGGAGTTGAAAGATTTTGAAAATAACGTGTTCGAAGGCTGTATGCCCATAGAAGTCATGGCAAAACGCGGTACGGACACCATGCGTTTCGGACCGCTCAAACCTGTCGGACTCCGAGACGCGCGCACAAATGAAAAGCCCTATGCTGTTCTTCAACTCAGAAAGGAGAATGTGGAAGGCACGATGTACAACTTGGTGGGGTTTCAAACAAATCTCAAATACGGAGAACAAAAGAAAGTGTTCGGCATGATACCCGCATTGAGAAATGCCGAATTTGTACGCTACGGAGTCATGCACCGAAACACCTACATCAATGCGCCCAAATTTTTGAATAGCTTCTTTCAGTTGAAAAGCAATCCCAAACTTTTTTTTGCAGGACAATTGACGGGCGTGGAAGGATACATGGAGTCCGCGGTCAGCGGATTGGTCGCGTCAATTGAGGCATGGCGGATATTCGGCGGAATGGAACCGCTGGTTTTTCCCACAGATACATTGACAGGCGCGTTGTGCAAGCATGTTTCTTGTGATTTCGGGGATTTTTCGCCAATGAACAGCAGTTTCGGAATACTCGATCCGCTATCGGAAAAGATACGTGACAAATCTCAACGCAAGGTCGCTTACGCCGATAGGGCGATCAATTCAATGTTAAATACAGTAAAAAACCTTTAAGGAGTAATATTATGTCAGAAGTTTTTGCTGATTCGATCAAAGGTACAACAATATGCGCCGTCAAGCGCAACGGGCAAATTGCCGTAGCGGGCGACGGGCAGGTGACGCAGGGACAAAGCGTTATCATGAAGGGAAACGCAGTAAAAGTGCGTCGTATATACGACGGAAAGATCATCACAGGCTTTGCCGGTTCCGTTGCAGACGCTTTTACGCTTTCCGAGAAATTCGAGGAAATGTTGCAAAAGTTCAGCGGTAATTTACTGCGTTCGGCAGTAGAGGTGGCGCAACTGTGGCGCAGAGACAATGTGATGCGCAAATTAGAGGCAATGATGATCGTCGCCGACAAGGAAAACATTTTTTTGCTTTCAGGTAGCGGAGACGTCATCGAGCCTGATGACGGAGTGTGCGCTATCGGTAGCGGAGGCAACTATGCGCTTGCCGCCGCGAAAGCGCTTTATCGCAACACAGATATGTCCGCAAAGGAGATCGCTCGTAAATCGCTGGAAATAGCAAGCGAAATATGCGTATTTACCAACGGACACATTACCGTAGAGGAGGCATAGCATGACGCCGAAACAAATTGTAAATGAACTGGATCGTTACATCGTAGGTCAATTCAACGCAAAAAAAGCCGTTGCGATCGCTTTGCGCAACAGATACCGCAGAAGTCAATTGTCCCCCGCAGACCGTGAGGAAATTACCCCGAAAAACATAATTATGAAAGGTCCGACGGGAGTGGGGAAAACGGAGATCGCTCGCAGACTGGCAAAACTGGTCAAAGCGCCTTTTTTGAAGGTGGAAGCCACAAAATATACCGAAGTTGGTTATGTTGGCAGAGATGTCGAGAGCATGATAAGGGATCTTGTGGAAGTGGCTATCCGCCTTGTCAAGGACGAACGTTACAAAGAGGTGGAAGCTCGCGCATTCGAGCGTGCAGTGGAACGCGTTGCCGATCTGCTTATCAAGCAATCGAAGGAATTGCCCGAAGGGCTTACCAAGGTGGCGGTGATCGATGAGGTATCCAAGCACAATCTCGATCAAATGCAAATAGAAATTTCCGTTGCCGACGTTCCGAAGCCCGTGGAATTGCAGGCTGGCGGCGGTGAAATAAATATCGGAAGCATCTTTGGCGATATACTTCCCAAGAAAACAAAAAAACGTACCGTCACAGTTGAGGAAGCGTTGAGGATATTCGCCTCCGAAGAAAGCGAAAAGTTGATAGATCTTGACAGCGTGGAAAGCGAGGCATTGAAACGTGCCGAAAACGACGGAGTGATCTTTATCGACGAAATGGACAAGATCGCCGGTAAATCGGCGCAAAACGGTCCCGACGTTTCACGCGAGGGCGTTCAAAGGGACATTTTGCCCATTGTGGAAGGTTGCACGGTATCCACAAAATACGGAAATATCAAAACGGACTACATTTTGTTTATTGCAAGCGGAGCGTTCCATGTGAGCAAAGTTTCCGATTTGATACCCGAATTGCAGGGACGTTTTCCCGTGTTGGTAGAGTTGGACAGCTTGGGAGTGGACGAGTTTATTAAAATTTTGACCGTTCCCGAAAATGCTATTACCGAGCAATACCGCAAACTTCTTGCCGTCGATAATATCGATTTGAGTTTTACGGAGGACGGAATTGCGGAGATCGCCAACGTTGCATACGAACAGAACAACACTTTGGAAGATATAGGGGCGCGAAGGTTGCAAAGTATAATGGAACATATCGTGGAAGATATTTCCTACGATATCGACGAGGAAGGTACGTCCAGAAAGGCGGTCGTTATCGACAAGGCTTATGTAGAAAAGAACTTCCGAACCGAATCGCGCAATCTCAAAAAATACGTTTTGTAACAGGAGAATACAATGTCAGAACTATTAAACGGACAACGCCGTAGCCTGATGTGTGGCGATGTTTCGACGGAACACATAGGAAAAGAACTTACGCTTATGGGTTGGGTGCACAGACGTCGCGACCTTGGCGGACTTATATTTTTGCAATTGAGAGACCGTAGCGGGATAGTGCAAATTGTTTTCGACACCGATGTTTGCGCGAAAAGTTTGTTGGAAAAGGCGTCAACGATCAAGTTGGAATACGTAATTTCCGTATCGGGCAAGGTGCGCAGAAGAGTGGGCAACAACGTCAATCCCAACATGAAAACGGGAGAAGTCGAACTTGTCGCAGAGGATTTGAAAATACTGTCCGAAGCGGACACAACCCCCTTTTCGATTGGAGACGACGGAGCCAACGAGGCTTTGCGGTTAAAATACAGATATCTGGATCTGCGCAGACCTGATTTACAGCAAAATCTTGTTGTTCGCAGTAAAATTTACCAGATCACGCGCAATTATTTGACGGAAAACGGTTTTATCGAAGTGGAAACGCCGATGTTGGGCAAGTCAACGCCTGAGGGCGCGCGCGACTATCTTGTGCCCAGCCGTATTAGAAAAGGCAGTTTTTACGCTTTACCGCAATCTCCGCAACTGTACAAGCAGTTGCTTATGATCGGGGGCATAGACAGATATTTTCAGATAGCAAAATGTTTTCGCGATGAGGATCTTCGTGCCAATCGGCAACCGGAATTTACGCAAATAGACCTTGAAATGAGTTTTGTCGATCAGGAAGAAGAAGTCATGACTTTGACCGAGGGTTTGCTTGTGGAGATGTTCAAAAAAATTCGCGGTGTGGATCTTCCCGAACACTTTTTGAGATTGCCTTGGACGGAGTGCATGGATCGCTTCGGATCGGATAAGCCTGACTTGCGTTTCGGAATGGAAATTCAAAATTTGGACGATACTGTTAAAGACAGCGCTTTCGCCGTCTTTTCCAACGCTTTGAAGCAGGGTGGTACCGTCAGAGCAATTGTGCTTAAACAGGGCGCCGACAAGCTTTCCCGCAAGGAGCTGGACAAGCTTGCGGAATTCGTCAAAACCTACAAGGCAAAAGGACTTGCCTGGTACGGATTGGGCAAGGAGGGCACAAAGTGCAGTTTTGCCAAGGCTGTATCGGAAGAGGAATTGCATTCCATTGCCAAGGCGCTGTCTATGGAACAGGGCGACATAGCATTTTTTGTGGCAAGCGATTGGCAGACCGCAGTAGTAAGTCTTGGTGCGCTTCGTTGTCACTTGGCGAGTAAATTCGAGTTGTATTGCGAGGGCGACTTCGCCTGTCTGTGGGTAGTGGACTTTCCGCTATTTGAATATTCCGAAGAAGAGGGCAGGTTTGTTGCCATGCATCACCCCTTTACCAGCCCCAAAAACGAAGATCTGCAATATATGAAAACCGATCCCGCACGCGTGCGCGCAAAAGCGTATGACGTGGTCATAAACGGCGACGAGATGGGTGGTGGCTCGATGCGTATCTACAACCGCGATGTGCAAAAATTGATGTTCGAAACGCTTGGATTCAGCGACGAACAAATAGCAGATCGCTTTGGGTTCTTTGTGGACGCATTCAAGTACGGAACGCCTCCTCACGGCGGATTGGCTCTCGGGTTGGACAGATTGGTAATGGTTTTGACGGGCTCGACAAACATCAAGGACGTTATCGCCTTCCCCAAGATGCAAAACGCAAGCGACATGATGAGCGACGCGCCTTCGCCCGTAGAAGATAAACAGCTCAAAGAGCTTTCCATTTTATGCGAGGAACACGATGACTGAGCGAGGCGTTGTACTGGATACTGATAAAGAATATGCCAAAGTGCGCGTAGAACGCAATTCTGCCTGCGCCTCCTGCGGAAAATGCGGCATGACAGAGGGGCAGAGACATGTCGATTTTTACGCTCGCAATGAAGTAGGCGCACAGATCGGCAACGTTGTTTCTTTGGATATTCCCGAAACAAACAGCGCGAAATTGGCGTTTGTAGGTTACTTTTTGCCATTGGTGCCCGCTTTGGCGCTGATGTTTCTTTCCGTTGGACTCAATTGGGACGATTGGCTGTCGGCAGTGCTCTTTTTTGTAGGGCTATCCGTTGGTTTTGCGTTAGTCGCGCTTATTGACAAATTGTTTCGTCACAAGTGGATGGAAACTCCGCAAATTTTGGAAATATTGCATGTTGACGGCGATCAACGATCTGCGCAACAGCAAGGCGATGACGTAAAAAGCGAAAGCGACGCAATTTCAAGTACCGAACAAAACGATCAAATAAATGGACAAGGAGATAATAAAAATGAGTAAAATTCCCGATGTGGCAACAAATTTCGATGAGTTTATCAAAAGCGGAACGGTCGTAGTGGACTTTTGGGCTACTTGGTGCGGTCCGTGCAAAATGCTTGCGCCTATCCTCGACGAAGTTGCGGAAAAGTTGACCGATGTCAAATTCGGCAAAGTGGACGTGGACAACGCCATGGAACTTGCAAAACGCTTCAAGATAGTGTCTATTCCCAATGTCTGCATTTTCAAGAACGGCGAGTTGGTGGATCGCATAATAGGCTTGTGCGATGAGGACGAACTGACCGAAACGATTTCCAAACACATTTGAAACGTATAAGGACCAAAGCGACCGTGTTTTTCGGTCGCTTTTTTTGGGTTCTATAATAAATGTTGGGGTGTGAGAAAATATAGAGCAAAGACTCTTTTTCAGTGTATAATTGAATTGGTAAAAACCACTGGGAAAAAGGGAGATTGCTCTATGGATAATTGTATCACGAAGTTACCGAATTTAGAAAAAGTTTTTTATTGATTATAATTTAATTAAATTTACTCATTGAGCGATTGCTTTAATGGCAAAAAACAAGTAATGAGTAAAAACTTGTCTTTTTATCAAGCTGTTTTGAAGTCGCTTTGCATAAATAGTGCTTATCGCGACAACTTCGTTTCTGTCAAATTATGCACCGCGTGGCAGGACTTTTCGAATTATTTTCGCACAATCATTTCAAATTTATATTTCTGTGTCTAAAACATTTGACGTAAGACTACAATAGTGGTAAAATTATTCATAGTAAATTAGTGGGAATTGACCTATGAAAATGTCGTCGAAAGCAAGATACGGCTTGTATGTCGCTGTTGAACTTGCCAAAAACTACAAAAACAATGACTATATCAATGTGTCAACGCTTTCGCAGGCTACGGGTGTTACGGAAAAATACCTGGAACAAATAATTGCTTTGATGAAAAAAGCCGACATCGTGTCTGCAACGCGCGGAGCCACAGGCGGATACAAATTGACAGCCGATCCCAACGATATAACAGTGGGACAAGTGTTGCGCGCCGTTGAGGACAACCTTGAAATAGTAGATTGTCTGCATGCGGAATGTGCTCAGCGTCGCAAATGCGTTGCGCGCAATTTGTGGGGCAAGCTTTACGACAACATCAATTCGTATCTGGACACAATTTCTCTCACACAACTTGCGGAGGATGATTTATGAAAGTTTACGCTGACCATGCGGCCACAACTCCATGTGACAAACGCGTGGTAGAGGAAATGTTACCTTTTTTTACCGATGTGTACGGCAATGCGAACAGTCAACATTTTTATGGCAGAGACACTGCCAAAGCCGTCGCCGAAGCGCGCGCAACGATCGCAACGTTGATCGGTTGCAAATCCAACGAACTTTATTTTACGGGAAGCGGTACCGAGGCGGATAACTGGGCGTTGAAAGGCGTTGCGTTGCACAAAAGGGACAAGGGAAACCATATAATTATTTCGGCGATAGAACATCATGCAATATTGGTCGCCGCCGAATGGTTGGAAAACAACGGTTTCAGAGTGACGCGTTTGCCAGTTGACAGCACGGGATTGGTGCATGTAGAAGATCTTGAAAAAGCTATCGACGATAAGACAACGATCGTTTCCGTTATGTATGCCAACAACGAAGTAGGTACGATCCAACCGATAAGAGAATTGGCGGATGTGGCGCACAAACACGGAGCGTTGTTCCATAGCGACTGCGTACAGGCTATGCCATATCTGGACGTTAATGTCGGCGATTTAGGCGTAGACTTGCTCAGCATGTCGGGACACAAATTTTATGGTCCAAAGGGTGTTGGCGCCTTGTATATCCGCAACGGAGTAAAGTTGGATAAACTTATCTGTGGCGGAGGGCAGGAACGCGCTCAACGCGGAGGAACAACAAATACCCCCGCAGTCGTGGGCATGGCGCGCGCTTTACAGATCAGCAGACAGGAAATGGCGGTAAACAATGCGCATATTGTCGCTTTGCGCGATCACTTTGAAGAAAGAGTGGAAAAGGAGATACCCTATATTCGGCAAAACGGCAACAAACAACACAGAGTGCCGAGCATATCCAATTATAGTTTCGAATTTGTCGAAGGCGAAGGCATACTTATGTTGTTGGATTTCAACGGGATCGCCGTTTCCAGCGGATCGGCTTGCAGTAGCGGAAGCTTGGATCCGTCCCATGTCTTGTTGGCTATGGGAGTTCCGATAGAAGTCTCGCACGGATCCATTCGATTCAGTTTCGGCAAGGATAACACAATGGAAGAGGTGGACTACATTGTAGACAAACTCAAAGAAACCATTTCTAAATTGCGCGAAATGTCACCGTTATTCGATTTGAAAAAAGGAGGTACTTACAATGTATAATCAAAAAGTTTTGGACGCGTTTGCACATCCGCAAAATGTCGGTGAGATAGAAAATCCCGACGGCGAGGGAACGGTGGGAAATGCCACCTGCGGAGATATCATGCGCATAACGTTGCGTATAGTAGACGATAGAATAGTGGACGCAAAATTCCAGACTTTCGGATGCGCCGCGGCGATAGCAACCAGTTCGACGGCTACGCAAATGGTGATCGGAATGACGGTTGACGAAGCGTTGCAACTTACGAATGCGAGAGTTGTGGAAGAGTTGGAAGGCTTGCCTCCGCAAAAAATTCACTGTTCTGTGCTTGCCGAAGAAGCGATAAAAAAGGCGATAGAAGATTACCGCGCCAAAAAAGAAAACAAAACAGTAGACAAATCTCACATCGATTATGTGTGATGTCTCTTGCTGTACGGCAATAACCTGAGTTAAAAAAATGGCAAAATGCATCTCCAAAGCAATGCTTGATTTAAGTTGCTTTGGACGGTGCGTTTTTTCTACTTTTGAGTCAAACAGAAGCGTCTTTTCGGTTACTATTTTTCTCTGGAACAATTGACAAATTTGCAAAACAGGCAATTTTTATCATAAGAATACCTGAATTTGACGATTTAGAGAATACTATTACAGACATACTATATGTTTTTTGACAAATTTTGCATATTTTTTCACATTTTTTTTCAAACTAACCACATAAACGCTTTGGGAGGAATTATGAAAAGACTTTTGATAGGAATGGCATTGGGCGTGGCAACGGGAATGATCGTAAGCGAAATTCCTCAGGTGCAAAAAATGCTCAACAAAGGCAAGAAGAAAGTTAAAGAAATAGCAAAGTAACTTTGCGATCAAATTTGTTCTGCGTTGCAGGCAAAGCGGTGTCATTATAAGGCGTCGACTGAAAGACCGCGTTTATGGCGCGGTCTTTTGGTATCGAAATTTTGTGAGAATATCTTTTGAAAAATATATTGTCAACGAGCAGTGTTTTGTGTTACAATAAATTCGATATGGGAAGAATAATGGCGTTGGATATCGGCGATGTCCGCATAGGAATTGCAATTTCCGACTTGATGCACATAATTGCCAATCCGTTGGAGACATATACGCGTAAAGGCAATTTGCAAGCAGACGCGGAATATATTGTCGATATTGCAAAGGAAAAAGACGTTGAATTGATGATTTCGGGTTTACCGCTGGGATTAAAGGGCGAAGAAAACGTACAAACGGCAAAAACGCGCGAATTCGTCGATAAACTCAAAGAAATTTGCGATGTTCCTATCGAATATCTTGACGAACGCTTTACAACAATATCTGCCGAGCGTGTTTTGATAGAGGGAAATCTCCGACGCGAAAAACGCAAAAAAGTCATAGATAAAGTGGCGGCGACTATTATTTTGCAAAATTATTTGGATAAAAAAAGATAAAACGGAGGTAAAAATGGACGAGAAAGAAAAGAAGCAACACGATTGTGATTGCCAACACGAGCACGATGAACACTGCGATTGCGGATGCGAAGATGTAGACGAAGACGTCATTATGCTCGAAGACGAGGACGGCAACGAGATTCCTTTCTATCACATCGCGACTTTGGAACGCGACGGCAAGGAATACGCTTGCTTGCAACAGGCGGAGGACGAGGATCCGATAATCGAGATTTTCGAACTTCAAGAAGTGGAAGAGGACGACGACGTTTACTACAACTTTCTTCCCATCGACGATGAGTTGTACGAGTCTTTGTACAAACAGTTGGTAGAGGAAGTCAACAGTTCCGTTGACGGCGACTGCGACGATCCCGATTGCGCCTGCCATCATCACGACGATGACGATTGACGAGCAAATTCGATTTTCATTGTCGGCTTGGCGACTTTTGTTGCAAATCAAATGATGAACGAATTCCCCCTTTTGCGTTCTGCGATAGGGGGATTTTGTTGTATTTTTAGCAGGGGTTTTGATATTTTTGCTTGAAGCGATTAGTTACTTTCGGTAGTGTTGACGAAAAAAAAGTACTTTTTGATTTGTAAAATCAGATCACGCTTTATTTGCGCTATACGGCGAGAGTGACAGTATGAATGTATGTTATGAAGTTGACTTGTTACGAAACTTCGTCGCATAAATTCCGCTCAAAAAAAGGGCAACGATCGTTACCCTTTAATGTGGATGGACTTCAAATGTCCGGTCGGAAGCACCCGACGCCACAGCTACATTATCTAACAGTTTTTTGATTTTGTCAACAAAAATAAATTAAAACACATTGTGTGCTTACACAAAAGATAGAGTACTATATTGTGGAAAAACTGCAACAAATGATGTGTAATAACGTTAAATTGCTGTCAAAATAGATTTCCATGCGAAAGTATTACCACAGTGGAAGGCGAACTTGTTCATTAACAATGGTGGGATAATTAACTGCACACCAAACATTTGGTAAAGAACGGAAATTTTATCTGTTATACGATCAGGAAATATCTTCGACATTCAGTTAGGGATTGCACGAAGTTATTATATTAAATAAATTGCTTGTATTTGATTGCAAAAAACAAACGCTTGTGCTATAATCTACAAGGTTTAATTCGCATTTGTGCAGGATCTGCTTGTTGTGCCGAGGTTTGCCTCTCGGTTGCTTGCGGAGTTGATGGCACAAAGAGGTTAAAAACAACATAAAAAAGGAGAAATAAAAAAATGGCAGTTGTATCAATGAAACAGCTTTTGGAAGCAGGCGTTCACTTTGGACACCAAACCAGAAGATGGAACCCCAAAATGAAAAAGTATATCTATACCGAACGTAACGATATACACATTATCGACCTTCAACAAACGGTCGCTCAGGCAGAGATAGCCTATACTTTCGTTCGCGACATCGCGGCGGAAGGCAAGCCCGTTTTGTTTGTGGGAACTAAAAAGCAGGCGCAGGAAGCGATCAAGACGGAAGCGGAGCGTTGCGGAATGTACTACGTCAACAATCGTTGGTTGGGCGGAACGCTGACCAACTACAAGACGATCAAGTCCCGTATCGAACGGCTTCACCAGATCAACCAAATGGAAAAGTTGGGAGAGCTGGATGTTTTGCCCAAAAAGGAAGTTGCAAAACTTTTGGAAGAACGCGACAAGTTGGAAGCTAACCTCGGCGGTATCAAGGATATGAAGGGCATGCCCGGATGTATTTTTATCGTCGATCCCAAGAAAGAGGCAATAGCGGTAGCTGAGGCGCATGCGCTCAACATCCCCATTGTTGCTATCGTAGATACAAACTGCGATCCCGACCAAGTAGATGTTGTTATACCTGCAAACGATGATGCTATCGGAGCAATAAAGATTATTGCGTCTATCATTGCCGGAGCTGTTATCGAAGCCAAGGAAGGCATTGTGATGAGCGTACCCGAAGAGGATGAAGAGACCGTCAAGGATGTATCCGAGGCGGAAGAAGAACCCAAAAAAGACGAGGAGACAAACAATGGCTAATTTTACAAATCAAGATGTAATGAAATTGCGTGAACAAACGGGCGTCGGCATGATGGATTGCAAAAAGGCGCTTGTTGCAACGGACGGCAATTTTGACGAAGCCGTCAAATATCTGCGTGAAAAGGGCATGGCGTCTGCCGCCAAAAAGGCAAGTCGCGTTGCCGCGGAAGGTCTTGTAAAGTGCGTCGTATCCGACGACAGAAAAACCGCGGTTGCAGTAGAAGTAAACTGCGAAACGGACTTTGTTGCGAGAAGCGATCAGTTTGTGGAGCTTGTAGACAATATCGCTCAACACATTCTCAAATCCGACGCGACAACGGTAGAACAGGTGCTCGAAGAGGTTTATTGCGAGGATTGCGGAAAAACAGTCAACGTTCTTATCGCAGAAGCTACGGCCGCCATCGGCGAAAAGCTTTCTCTGCGCAGATTTACAAAGTATGTTCTGGACGGAAACGGCTTGATTTCCAGTTATATCCACATGGGCGGAAAAATCGGCGTTTTGTGTGAGTTCCACAGCGACGCGTCACAAGAGGATATCAGCGAATTGGCATTTAACGTTTGCATGCAGATAGCGGCAAGCAAACCCTTGGTCGTGGGTATCGGTGATGTTGACGCGGCTCAGTTGGAGCAGGAAAAGGAAATTTTGACCGTTCAGGCAAGAAACGAAGGCAAGCCCGAAGCGATTATCGGAAAAATGGTGGAAGGACGTATCCACAAGTACTACAAGGAAGTTTGCTTGTTGGAACAGGAATATGTCCGCGACTCGGCTTTTTCCGTTAAGCAAGTTATTGCAGATGTTGCAAAGCGTTTGGGTAAAGATATCAGCGTTACCAGATTTGTTCGTTACGAAATGGGCGAAGGTATCGAAAAGCGCACCGATAACTTTGTTGACGAAATTGCCGAACAACTCAAAAGCATTAAATAGTATCAAATGTGAAAAAGGGAACAGACGTAACGGCTTGTTCCCTTTTTCTGACAGTATTTTGCGAGGATTTTTATGACTAATTACAAACGTATTCTGCTCAAAATCAGCGGTGAAGCGCTTTCGGACGGCAAAACCAATATTTGTCATCAACGCGTAACGAACGTGGTGGAACAAATAAAGAAAATTTGCGCAACGGGCGTAGAGTTGGGCGTTGTTGTTGGCGGAGGAAACATTTGGAGAGGACGCTCGACAAACAGCATGGACAGAGCTACCGCAGACTACATCGGCATGCTTGCCACCGTTATGAACGGATTGGCGCTGGGTGACGCGTTGACGGCGGAAGGAGTGGATAACCGCGTTGTGTCCTCCTTTGCAATAGACAAGGTTACGGAGACATATTTTTTGCCTAACGTTTTGCGTTATCTTAATGAAAAGAAAGTAGTTATATTTGTCGGCGGTACGGGCTCTCCCTATTTTTCGACGGATACGTCGGCGTCGCTCAGAGCTTGCGAAATACACGCAGACGCCCTTATCTGTCTGAAAGCGGTAGACGGTATTTACGACAGCGATCCTAAATTGAACCCCGACGCGCACAGGTACGATGAAATAAGCTACGACAAAGTAATAGCGGACAACCTGAAAGCGTTGGATCTGACGGCAATTGCAATGTGCAGAGAATACGGCGTAAAGATAATTACTTTGGGAAAAGACGAGCCTGACGGCGTCGTGCGCGCATTGACGGGCGAAAAATTGGGAACAATTATCAAATAAGTGTTGAATTATCTTCCTTTTTGATGTAAAATAGCATATATATCTATAATTGGAGGGTGTTATGAATTACGCTACACCGCAAATCGAAGAAATTTTTGTAAACTTTGAATTGGATTGCGACAAGGCAATCGAATATATGAAAAACGAATACAATCTTATGCGCGCAGGACGCGCCAACCCAAAGTTGGTCGAGGGTATTCGCGTAAATTACTACGGAGCGCTTACTCCTATCAATCAAATGGGCAATATTTCCATTCCCGAACCGAGATGTATCGTGATAACGTTGTGGGACAAATCGATGTTAAAGGAAGTGGAAAAGGCTATTCTCGCTGCAAATATCGGCGTTACTCCGCAAAATGACGGCACATTGATAAGACTTACTTTCCCCGTCCTTACAGAGGAACGTCGCAGAGACCTCGTAAAACAGGTCAAAAAGCTTGCCGAAGACACCAAAGTGGTGCTCAGAAACGCTCGCAGAGAAGCAATGGACAGTCTCAAAAGGGAAAAGAACGCAAAGACCGTTTCGGAAGATCTGATCGCCGATTACGAAGAGGAAATTGACAAGGCGCTTGCAAAACAGATAGAGTTGGTGGATAAACTCGCCAAGGACAAGGAAGCGGACGTCATGTCCGTGTGACAAAATGGATCTCAGCAGTTTGATCGGACTTGAAGTTTGCGATGCCGAAAGCGCTTTGCGTGATTTGGGTATAACAAACTTCAAGTTTGTTTATTATGTAGATAGAAAACAAAAAGAATTCGATAAGGAGTTGGTAACGGCTGTGCGCGTCAAAGACGGTGAGACGGAGTTGGTGGTTTGCCGTTACAAAATGGAAATTTGACAAAAGTTCCGACGCATGTTGCGATCATAATGGACGGCAACGGACGCTGGGCGAAGGCTCGCGGACTTGCGCGTTCGCACGGACACAAAAGAGGCTTGGATACCGCGGAAAAGATCATAGAACATTCGTTGCAATGCGGGATCCGTTGTTTGAGTTTGTATGTGTTTTCTACGGAAAACTGGAAGCGTCCGCAATCGGAAATTGTCGGTCTTTTTTCGTTGGCGGATAAATATCTCAGTCGGTTCGAAAAATTTTGCAAAGACCGCGTGAGAGTTGTCGTTTCCGGCGAAAGAGAGGGCTTGCCCGACAAGCTTGTCAAGCGGATCGACTTTATTGAAAAATCGACGCGAGATTTCAATGCGATCTGCGTAAACTTGTGCCTTAACTACGGCGGACAAAGAGAGATAGTAGAAGCGGTAAAAAAACTTGTCGCAAGCGGTGCGGAAATTTCCGTAGAGGGCATCATGTCCAATTTGTACAACGATTTGCCCTGCCCCGACTTGATACTGCGCACGGGCGGACAAAAAAGGTTGTCAAACTTTTTGTTGTTTCAAAGCGCCTATGCGGAATTGTTCTTTACAGACACTCTTTGGCCTGATTTTACTACGGAAGAGTACGACGCCGTTTTGGAGGAATACGGACAGCGCACTCGAAATTTTGGAGGGATAAATGGCACTGAATAAAAAATCTTTGCTCAACCGAATATTGGTGGGTATTGTGATTTTTATTGTGATGATCGGCATGGTATTGCTGAACATATATTTTGTCAATTACACGCACAGCGAGGCAAAAGATACCTTTGTAAGCGGACGCGCGATCAACTCCCTTATCATAGCATTGTTGATCTTGCTCTCGGTGATAGAGATGCGTCGCGCCTTGGGCAGAGAACGCATACCCGACTGTTTCAGTTGGCTGTTGTGGCTTTACGGCTTCGGGTTGATGCCCGCCTATGTGCTTTTCGGATTTGTGGGCATATTGTTTTTCTCGATGATCGTATTTATCGTTTCCGTCATCACGGCATTGTTCCGCAACCGTGCGGACAGTTTGGTGTACATCGCCTTCATGTTGGTGTACCCGGGGCTGTTTATGGCAACTTTGCTGTACCTCAACCGAAGCGCGACAACGCATGTTTATGAGGAAATAAGCGAGATGTACCAATATCTCGAAAACGATATTTGGGTGTACATAAACAACATTTTGGATCGCGTCGGCGCTCAACAGACAACGCGCGAAAGCTATTTGTTGCCACTTAATGCTATCGCGCTTTCGTTGGTCTTTGCCGTGTCTACGTTTACGGATACATTTGCTTACTTTGTGGGAAGTTTGTTCGGAAAGCACAAACTATGTCCGCAGATATCTCCCAACAAGACGGTGGAGGGCGCAATAGGCGGTATTGTCGGAGGCGCTCTCGGTTCTTTTTTGGTATTTGCGCTGTTTGACTGGGCAAAGGTGTTCGGAGAGCAATTCGGGCTTACGTTTGTCGGATTGCATTTGTCCACGTTCAACATGGTGTTTACCTATGTGATCATAGGACTTCTCGGCTCCGTTGCAACGCAGATAGGAGATTTGCTTGCCAGCATGATAAAAAGATATTGCAACATAAAGGATTACAGCCGTGTGCTCGGCGAACACGGCGGTATCATCGACAGAATGGACGGCATAATGTTCAACTCGGTATTCGTGTCCTTTGTGTTCATGTTCATATTGTAATGAAAAAAGTTGCGGTATTGGGCAGTACCGGTTCTATCGGTACTCAAACATTGGATATAATCGAACAAAATCGCGACAAGCTGAAAGTACATTCGCTTGTCGCCTATTCTAATGAAAAATTACTATCCCGACAAGTTGACTGTTTTGCTCCCCATTACAGCGCGTTGATAAGTCAAAAGGGCAAAAATTGTCTTATCGAAGCGGTAGAGGGCGCTGACGTTGCAGTTGTGGCAACAAGCGGAATAACCGCATTGGAGTGCGTGCTGTTTTGCTTGGACAACGGAATAGATGTGGCGATAGCCAACAAAGAAACGCTTGTGTGCGCGGGAGAATTGGTGATGTCCAAGATGGGCAAAGCAAAACTTTTTCCCATAGACAGCGAGCATTGTGCAATACGCGAGTGCTTGCTCGGGCACAATGGCAGGGTGAACAAAATTTTGCTCACGGCAAGCGGAGGACCGTTTTGGGATATCCCGTCAGACTCTCTTGCAAATGTCACCGCCGAGCAGGCTTTGAAACACCCAAATTGGAACATGGGGCAGAAAATTACTGTGGATAGCGCTACCATGATGAACAAATCGTTGGAGGTAGTGGAAGCAAAATTTTTGTTCGGGATACCCGCAGAACAAATACAGATCGTTGTCCACAGACAAAGCGTCGTCCACTCCATGGTAGAATTTGCAAACGGCGAAGTGGTGGCTCAACTTGCCACGGCGGACATGCGTTTGCCGATACAACTTGCTCTTTTGGGAGAGGAGGGAAACTTTTCCTGCAAGTCGGTGGATTTTGCCCGTTTGCTTACGCTCACCTTCGAACAATGCGACTTTGACAAATTTCCGTGCGCGCGGTTGGGGTATGAGATATGGAACTATCCCCCGCTGTGCCGAACGGTGATGAATGGCGCAAATGACGTTTGCGTGGAAAGTTTTTTGCGCGGGAAGTTGTCTTTTGACGCTTTTTACAATATAATACTAACTGCGGTAAAACATTTTGAAAATGAAGCAAGGCGCGCGGAGTTGAATGTGGACAATATATGTCTTTTCGATCGCCGTGCAAAGGAATATACGCGCAAATTGATAAACGGAGAACTATGTTAAATCTTATTTGCGACTTCGTGTCGTCAATGAAAACCGTGGGATACGTTCTGCTGGCTTTTGTGGTGTTGATGTTTATGGTGTTGATACACGAAACGGGACATTACACGGCAGGTAAAATTCTCGGCTTTCAAATAAACGAATTTTCTATCGGTATGGGTCCCAAACTTTTCTCCAAAAAGAAAAAGAACGGAGAGGTTTTTTCCCTGCGCCTTTTGCCGTTGGGAGGATTTTGCGCGTTCGAAGGAGAGAACGAGGACAACAAAAATTCCAAAGCGTTTAACTCGCAAAAGCCCTGGAAACGTTTGATCGTGCTTTTTTCGGGCGCATTTTTCAATTTCGTTTCCGCCGTGTTGATCGCGATAATAGTTTTTTCCGCTTACGGCGAAACCGTCGTGTCCGTTCGAAATGTGTACGAATATGCTCCGAGCGCCAATCAACAGTTGCAACAGGACGACATAATTTACCGTGTAAACGGCAGGAGAGTGTACTTCCTCGACAGTCTTTCGCGATATTTGAAAGACGATGAAATGACGGTCACGGTTCTTCGTCCAACACAGCAAAACGGGCAAACCGTATATGTGGAAACAGAGTTGGAGCACATAGAAAAAGGCGAGTTTTGTACCGTTGCAATTACAAAATTGGACGGTTCTTACAAATCTGTTACGGGCGATCGCTCTTTGCAGGTAAACGACAATATTTACAAGATAAACGGCAACACGTTATCCAAAAGGGGAGATCTGAACAGGCTGTTGATGAGCGACAGCGACACGTTGCTTGTCACCGTAACGGACGGCGCGGATTTTTACGATTACTATATAGACAAGATAGATATAAGCACAAAAATTATCGCGACCGAGCAGTCCTACACGGGATTGGGAATGTCCGTTAGTTATCTTAAACACAAATTCGATTTCGGCGAAGTTCTCATTCGCGTGGTCCCGTACTGTTTTGAGGTGGGCATGCTTGTGTTGCGCACATTGGGCGGTTTGCTTACTGGTGTAGTGGGCGTCGAGGAAGTAGGCGGTCCCATAACGACTATTTCTATGACAAGCCAGATCATTTCAACGGGCTTTGGCAATGTTTTGATGTTGATTGTGTTGATCTCCGTCAATCTTGCCGTGTTTAACTTGTTGCCCGTGCCTGCGCTTGACGGTTGTCAAATGGTGTTTGTGTTGATAGAATGGATAGTCGGCAAGCCGATAAATAGAAAGGTTCAGTCGTATATAAACGGAATAGGGCTGATAGTGTTGATAATATTGATGATAGTTGTAGATTTATTGAAGCTATGAGAAACAAAACAAGACAAGTCAGAATACGAAATTTATATATCGGCGGAGACCAACCCGTTGCGATACAGTCCATGACAAATTTGTCCGTAACGGACGTAGACGGCACGTTGGAGCAGATAAAACGTTGCAAAGTTGCGGGCTGTGACATAATGCGCATTGCAGTGCCCAATTCCGAATCGGTCAAGGCCTTCGAAAAAGTGCGTTTGCAAACGGATATGCCCCTTGTTGCGGACATTCACTTTGACTGGCGCCTTGCCGTCCAAGCAATAGAAGCGGGGGCGGACAAAATCAGAATAAACCCCGGCAATATGTCGTTGTCACAGTTGGACAGCGTTATTGCATGCGCTAACGATCACCATGTACCCATAAGAATAGGAGTAAACGGCGGTTCCGTCAACAAAGAGGATCTGAACAGGGCAAAGGGAAACAGGGCGGAGGCGTTGAATAGCAGTTTGCGCCGATATGTGCGCTATTTCGAAGAGAAAAAGTTCTACGATCTGGTCCTGTCCGTCAAAAGCACAGATGTTCGGGAAACGGTGCAAACCAACAGGCTTATTGCCTCGCTTGGATATCCCGTGCACATCGGAGTAACGGAAGCGGGATTGCTTTGTCAAGGGTTGGTGAAGAACGCAATGGGTATCGGGGCGTTGTTGCTCGACGGCATAGGCGATACGATACGTGTTTCGCTCACTTCCGATCCCGTGAACGAAGTGTACGGCGCAAAGGACATGCTGGTGGCGCTCGGTTTGAAAAAAGGCGTTACTTTTGTTTCCTGTCCGAAGTGCGGAAGGTGTTCCATCGATTTGGAAAAAACCGCGCAGGAAGTGTACGATCACGTCAAAAATTCGGATAAAAACATAAAAATAGCCGTGATGGGGTGCGAAGTAAACGGGCCCGGAGAATGTTCCGACGCCGATTTGGGTATGGCAGGGGCAAATGGCAAATTTGTATTTTTTAAGCACGGAAGCAGGTACAAAATGGTAGACGGCGATGTAGCCGTGGAAGAATTCAAAAAGGAAATAGATTTACTGACAGATGATAATTGACAAATTGCATTTACAGTTTCCGCAATACGGCGATTTGCGTATGAGAGAAATTCGCGTTGACAAACAGGCGCGGAAAGTTTTTTGCACCCTTTCCTATCCCGATGACGGAACACTGGACAACAATGCAAAACAACTTGTCACGTCCTACATTGCAACGCTTATCCCAAAGGGATACGGTTGTTCCGTAAAATATGTGATAGACTCTTTTACCGAAGTGAGTTTTCAACTCAATCTTTTCGAATACATAAAAAATCGCTATCCCATCTATTCCAACATTGGCAGAAACCGTATCGTCGTACACATTGTAAACAAGCAAATAACAGCCGTTTTCAACGTCGGCGCCACCACAAAGAGGAATATGGAAATTGCACAATTGTGCGAAAAGCTCGCGGATTTTTACGACGGATATACAAGTTACGACGTCAACTTTGTATTGCAACTGGACGATACCGCGCCTGCTCTTGCCAACGTTGAAGAACAGGAAAAGCTTGTGCAACTTGCCATCAACAGAGAACTGCTTAAACCTTCGCGCTATTTTCATATAGAAGTGTACAAAACCGTTTTCGGCAAGGAGATAAATGCGTCGCCGATGTACATTTCCGACGTACGTAAACCCATGGACATCGGCGTTTTGTGCGGAAAAGTTTCGGGCAAAACTTGCCGTCAGTCGAAAAAAAATCCCAATCTGTATGTCTGTTCGTTTGCTTTGACGGACAACACGGGCGTAACGATAAATTGCGTGCTTTTTTGCCGTATGCAAATAACGGACGTGGAAACCATAATGAGCGAAACGGGCAGGGGCGAAGCGGAGGCAAGGACGCTTTCGGAAAAAAGGGCGTTGTCAAACGAAAAAAAACTGCAATCGTTGAAGTCTCTTGCCGACGGTTTCTCGGTCGTCGTGCGTGGAAAAATCACCTACGGGCAGAACGATCAACTTGAAATGCACGTATACGATCTGTGTAAATGCAAAATTTATCCTGTTTCTCCCGACAAAGAATTTAACCGCGCGGTTGCCGACAAGTATTTGCTTGTTACCCCTGAGGATTGCAGGGAATACAAACAGTTGAATTTTGTGGAGAATATATCGACGGAAAACTCTATACTAAACGACAGAAAATTCGTCGTTTTGCATGTCAACGCAACGGGGCTTGGCAATGCGGTAGAGGACAAGCTTGTTGCCCTTTGCGCTGTGAGCGTGGAGAATGGCAAAGTCGCAGAGCGGTTTTTCACATATATCAACCCCGAAAAGGAACTTGGCGACACAAGGATGCTGAATAACTGCGGAGTGCAAAAAGATAGGTTGATATTTTATCCCACGATAACTGAGATCATCTCCGATTTGTACAAATTTACCTACGATCACGAGTTGGTGGGCAATGATTTGGAACATATCGTCGCGCTTTTGGATTATTACGCTTCGCCGATGAACTATCGTTTTGACAATCGAAAAGTCGTGCAGGCGGAGTTGTTGTCGCAGTTGTTGGAAAACAGCATTATCGAGGGCAACGTCAACGTGTCCAAAATCGAGGATCTGGCAAAAAAATGTAAAGTTCCCTGCCACAATTCGGTTTTTTGCCGTGATACCGCCCTGACGATCGCTCGTTGTATGAGCATACTTTCTTCTTGTAGCAAGTAAGTTTATATATTTTTATATAAACAGTTGTCAAACCGTTTTTAATGTGGTATAATAAAAACAACAAACTGTGAAGTTTGTCGTAACTGCGTCATTGCACGCCAATGCGTACATGTATGCGGTGGTATTTCGCCAAATAATCGTTTACTTGGTGAGAGTGGAGGCTATCTCCACTCTCAACTTGATGTAAGGAGGTTTTATGGGAAAAGTATCCGACAGCGTTTACGAGCTCGTTGCGCCTATCGCCGAAAGTTTCGGGTTGGAGGTGATAGAGGTGCTGTACGAAAAAAAATACGACGGTATGAATCTCACTATTGTAATTGATAAGGACGGAGGAGTTACCATTGACGACTGCGAAAAATTGCACCGAGCGATAGACGCGCCTTTGGACGAACTGGATCCTATCGATACGGCTTACATTCTTAACGTGTCTTCTCCGGGTATCGATCGTCCGCTCAAAACGGAACGCGATTACAAAAGGAACCTCAACAAGAAAATTTCCGTGCGACTGTACAAACCGCAGGACGGGAAAAAAATATATGACGGAATACTGGTCGCATTTGACGACGAAACGCTCACCGTAGAGTTGAAAAACGGAAATAAAATTACATTTTACAAAAAAGATACGGCAAAGATCGAGCCTATCATCGAGTTTTAGGAGGACAGATTTATGATCAGCAAAGAATTCTTTCTCGCACTGGACGAGCTGGAAGAGGTAAAGGGTATCAGTAAGGAAAAAGTTATCGAATCCTTGGAAACCGCTTTGACTATCGCCTGCAAAAAGAACTACGGCGAAGCATCCAATATCACGGTAAAGATCAACCCCGAGAAATATACTATTCGCGTATTCATCTGCAAGACCGTTGTGGAAACGGTGGAAACTCCCGAGAAGGAAATTTCCTTGGAGGACGCTCACGCAATCAAGAAAACGTACAAGTTGGGCGACGAAGTGCTGACGGAGATCGATCCTCGCGGATTCGGACGTATTGCGGCGCAAAATGCAAGACAGGTCATCATGAATAGCCTGCACCAGGCGGAAAAGGATGTCACATACAGCCAGTATATGGACAAAGAAAACGAGCTGTTGATAGGCGTCGTGTCGCGAATAAAAGACGACGGCACGATCTACGTTGAGATCGGCAAAAACCAAATGGAAGGCGTGTTGACCACTCAGGAACAGATCCCGGGCGAAAAATTCCATGTCGGGGACAAAATAAAGGTTTTGGTAAAGCGCGTCCGCGACGGCGTGGGCGGAACGCAAGTTATGCTTTCGCGCGCGAGCTACATGTTTATCAAACGCCTGTTTGAAAACGAAGTGCCCGAAATTCGCGCCGAAATAGTGCAGATAAAGAGCATCGTCCGCGAGGCAGGTTTCCGCACCAAAATGGCGGTGTATTCCACCGATCCCGACATCGACGCCGTGGGCGCTTGCGTGGGCAACAAAGGTGCGCGCGTAAACGCTATCGTTGCGGAAATCGGCGGTGAAAAAATCGATATCATACCTTGGAGCAGCGATATTTTGGACTATATAGCCAGAGCGTTGTCTCCCGCCAAAGTGTTGATCGTCCAAGCCGACGAAGAAAACAAAGAAGCAAAAGTAGTCGTTCCCGACGAGAAACTTTCCCTTGCCATAGGTAAAGAGGGGCAAAACGCTCGTCTTGCCGCCAAACTTACGGGTTGGAAGATAGACGTTAAATCTTATACGGCTGCATTGCAGAGCGGTATGTTCGACAATGACGAGGGGGATCCCGATTGAAAACCGCAAAAAAAATCCCCGAAAGAATGTGCGTTTCCTGCCGTGAGATGAAGCCCAAGGCGGAACTTATACGCATTGTGAATTCGTTAGAAGGCGTCAAGGTGGATCTTACGGGCAAAATGAACGGCAGAGGCGTATATCTTTGCAAAAGCGAAGAGTGTGTGCGCAAGGCGCTCAAAAACAAGGGCTTTGTGAAGCAAAACGGTTTTTCGCTGGAAGAAGTTGCAACGCAGTTGGAGAGTTTGATTGAAAGATAAAACGGAAACATATATCGGCTTTGCCATAAAAAAGCGAGCGGTAATATTCGGCGTAAACGCGATCGTCAAACAATTGCAACGCGCAAATAACAAGATCTGCCTTATCTTGCTTACAAAAACATTGTCCGACAACTCTGTCAAACAGATCTTCAACGCAGTCAACATAGACTGTCGGGAGGACGGAGCGTGCGCCGAAGTTGTGCCGAAATCCGTTTCTCGGGCAAGCGACATACCCACTGCCTTTGTAAATGAGTACGATATACTGGTGCAACGCAACTGCAAAGCAATCGCCATTTGCGACAAAGAACTTGCAAATGCTATTTTGAAAAATTTGAAGTAGATGCCAAGGGAGGAAAATATGGCAAATACAACAACACAAAAAAGTAAATATGAAAATATCAGAACGATCAAAACGGGTGTTTTGAGCGTGGCGCGCGCCATGCAACAAAAAGTTACGTCCGTAAGGCAACGCGCAAACGCTTTGTCGGATATGATAAAGCAACGCAAAGCGGAATTTCAGCAGATGGAAGAGGCTTCGGCAAGCGAAACCTTGCAAGAAACCGTTGTCGAAACGACGGAACAAGTTGCTCCCGAAGTCGTGGAGCAACCGAGCGAACCGATCGTTGAAGAACGACCTGTCGAAACACCTGTTGTCGAAGCCGTCGAAACGGAAACGCCCGAGGTCGTCGAAGAAAAACCCAAAACGAAAGTCGTCACTACGATCGAAAACGGTCGTGAAATAAAGACATACACTGACGAAAAAGGTAACGTAAGGGTAAGAAAATTTGTTGATCTGTCTGCCAATTCCTCCAAGTCGGGCAAATCACAACAAGGCGCAAAAAGGGATGAACGCGCGCCCTCTGCACGTCAAGGCAAAACAGGCAAGGCGGAGCCACAAAATGCTTCGCGCGGAACTTCTACGCGTACGGGACAGCAATCGGGAGCAAAGAGATTTACTGCGCCCGTCGAAGTACCCCGTCCAGAACCGCAAAAGTCGCACGGCAACAAAAACAAAACAAAAGATCGTCCCGAAGAAAAGCGCACAAGCAGTTTGAAAAAGAGCCTCATAACGCGCGATTACTCCGCAGATTACGACGAGGACAAGGTGGTGCGCAGGGCACGCTCCAAAAAGACGGATACGTCGCATACCGTTGTGGCGCCCAAGATCACTCATGCCGTAGTAAACGACAGCGAAGTGCCTATCAAAGTGTTGAGCGAAAAGATCGGCGTGTCCGCGTCGGAGATAATCAAGCAACTTTTCAAAGAGGGTATCATGAAAACCATCAATGATACCGTTGATTTTGACTACGCCGAATATATTGCGGGCATGCACGGAGTGACGCTGGAACTTAAACAGGAAATGACTGCCGAGGAGATAATTTCCAATGCGGAAACGGACGACGGTTTGGAAAACAACACCAAACGTCCTCCCATTGTTACCGTTATGGGACACGTTGACCACGGCAAAACGTCGCTTTTGGACGCTATTCGCAACACAAACGTTACAAGCGGAGAAGCAGGTGGTATAACACAACATATCGGAGCGTACACGGTAGACGTCAACGGTGAAACGATCACCTTTATCGATACTCCGGGACACGCCGCATTTACTGCAATGCGCGCTCGCGGTGCAAAAATCACGGACGTTGCGATAATCGTTGTGGCCGCGGACGATGGCGTTATGCCTCAAACGATAGAGGCTATAAATCACGCAAAGGCCGCTGGCGTGTCCATTGTGGTCGCCATAAACAAAATGGACAAACCGCACATCGATCCCGACAGAGTGAAGCAACAACTTACGGAATACGAACTTGTGCCGGAAGAATGGGGTGGTGATACCATTATGGTCCCTGTTTCCGCAAAGACGGGCATGGGATTGGATAAATTGTTGGAAAGCGTTTTGCTCGTTACGGAAATAAAGGATCTCAAAGCAAATCCCGCAAAGCGTGCGACAGGTACGGTCATCGAAGCCAAGTTGGACAAGGGCAGAGGTCCCGTTGCTACGATTTTGGTAAGCAACGGAACGTTGAATGTTGGCGACAGCCTTATCGCAGGTTATGCAACGGGCAAGATACGCGCCATGTTTGACGACAAGGGAAAGAAAGTCAAGAGCGCAGGTCCGTCGATGCCTGTGGAGGTGCTTGGTTTTTCGGAGGTTCCGCAAGCGGGAGACTTTATGTATGTCGCCGACGACAGACTTGTCAAAAAGGCCGCCGAAGAGCGTAAAAACAAAATCAAATTGGAAAACGCGCGTCAAACGCCTTCGCTCAATTTGGGCGATCTGTTCGGGCGCATTTCCGAAGGACAACTCAAAACGCTTAATCTCATCATCAAAACAGATGTTCAGGGCAGTTTGGAAGCGTTGAAGGGCAGTTTGGAAAAGATATCCAACGACGAAGTGAAAGTAAGCGCAATACACGGTGGCGTGGGAGCGATAACCGAAACGGACGTTATGCTTGCCAAAGCGTCGGAAGCCATAGTTATTGGGTTCAATGTTCGTGCGGACAACAATGCCAAGGCTCTTGCAGAAAAAGAGGGCGTAGATATACGTCTGTATAACGTCATTTACGACGCCGTAGACGACGTGACAATGGCAATGAAGGGACTTCTTGCTCCGAAATATCGCGAAACCGTCCTGGGAAGCGCAGAAGTGCGTGAGGTGTTCAAGATCACAGGTGTCGGCGCCGTTGCGGGATGTTATGTTACCAACGGCAAGGTCGTGCGTAATGGTAAAGTGCGCATCTACCGCAATGACGTATGTATTTACGACGGCAACATTCTTGCCCTGAAACGTTTCAAAGATGACGTCAAAGAGGTCGCCTCGGGGTATGAGTGCGGTATTTCTATCGAAAACTACAACGATATCAAGATCGGTGACGTTTTTGAAATTTATCTTATGGAAGAAATACAACAATGAATGTAAGAACAGACAAGCTCAACTCGGAATTTAAGCGCTTGATAGCGGAGATTCTCACAAAAAAAGTAAAAGATCCTCGTATCACGGAGATGTTTACGGTACTCGACGTGCAATGTGACCGCGAACTTTCTTCTGCCAAGGTCTTTATCAGCGTGTACTCGACCGATCCCGAAAAAGCGGTGCAAACTTTTCTTGCTTTGAGAGATAACGAGGCGATCGTGCGCAGAGAAGTTTCCAAAACCATGCACATACGCAAGGTGCCCGAATTCAGATTTATTTTGGATACCTCCCTTGCTTATGGTCAAAAAATAGACGAATTGCTAAATGAACTCGGCAAAAAAGACGGCAACAGTTAGTTCTGTTTGCAAATTGTTGTTAAATAATAACAGTTTTGCGATATTTGCGCACACAAATCCCGACGGCGACACTTTGGGATCTTGCGTTGCGCTTGCATTGGCATTGAGATCGCTCGGGAAAAGCGCAAATCTTTTCTGCGATATGTTGCCCGACGCAAAACTGTGCAATTCCTTTGGAGAGATAGGCCAGTTTTCTCAGAAATTTTTCGGGAAATACGACATGTTTGTATCTGTGGATTGCGGAGACATTTTCAGATTGGGTGAATTCGCTTCGCTGTATGACAATTTCGGCGAAACGCTTACGCTCGATCATCATGGCGGAGAATATTTTTCCAGATACAATTTGGTGACCAACTACGCCAGCACAAGTCAAATTATTTTCGAAGTGGTAAAACAGTTGTCTGTTCCCATCGACGATAAATTGGCTACATATCTGTACATGGGGTTGTGCACGGATACAGGCAATTTTTCTCACAACAACACCGATAAATCTTGCTTTTTGATGGCGTCTGTTTTGTGCGAACACAATGCCCAAATGGAAAAAGTCAACCGCGTGTTTTTTAAGGATACGACGCTGACGGAGACAAAACTTCTTGCCCGTGCGCTGAGTCGCATGCGAATGTATTACGACGGAAAAATGGCGCTGATGTACCTCACTTCGGCAGATCTGCGAGAACTGGGTGCAGATTTTTCTGCGACATCGGGGATAGTGCAATATGCAATAAACATTGACACTGCCAAGGCGGGTGTAATGATGACGGAATACGCCCCTAACGTATTCAAAGTAAGCATGCGCGGAAAAGACTTCTCCGTAAGAGATATTTGCCGTGAGTTCGGCGGTGGCGGACATCTTTATGCGGCGGGGTGTATGATAAGCGGTTTTCTCGAAGATGTAATAGAAAAAATAGTGCGGGTAGTGGGTTATACGATATGAACGGCTTTTTCAATGTGCTTAAACCTGTCGGCGCAACGGCAAGCGACGTGGTGGTGTGTCTTAAATATGCGCTTCACGAAAAGAAGATCGGTCATCTCGGCACGCTCGATCCGGGAGCAAGCGGTGTTTTGCCGATAGCCGTCGGGTTGGGTACAAGGCTATTCAACTTTCTTACGAACAAAATCAAGTATTACCGCGCATTCCTGACCTTTGGCAAAAGCACGGATACGCTTGACGCGTACGGTTCGATAGTTCAAACCTGTTCGGAAATACCTTCGCAGGAAACGTTGCGCGAAGTTTTGAAAACTTTTGTCGGAAACCTCAAACAAACTCCCCCTGCCTATTCCGCTATTTCCGTGGGCGGAGTCCGTTCCTACAAATTGGCGCGACAGGGCGAAAGCGTGGAATTGAAACCTCGCGACGTTACCGTGTACGATATCGAACTTGTTCGTCAGGCGAGCGATGACACTTTTGTCGTGGATATCAAGTGTAGCGGAGGTACATATATACGCTCCCTTGCGCGAGATATTGCTACTCGGTGCGGTACGGTGGGCTATATGAGCGGACTGATACGTTTGGCGTCGGGTTGTTTTGACATAAAAGACGCCTATACAATCGCGGAGATAAAAGAAAAAAAAGAATCCTGTCTTTTGGATATACGCTTTCCCTTATCCGACGTCGAAGATTACATAGTAGACGACGACAAATGGGAAGATTTGAATAACGGACGCAGGGTAAAGGCGGAAAACTTTGACGGTTATCGAAAAATCTTCTGCAAAGATGTTTTTTGGGGTTTGGCAAAGTCGCAAAAAGGATACCTTGTGTTGGATTACTACTTGAAAAACGCGCAATAGGAGAAAAGTGCAACAAATCGAATTCGGAAAAAAACTCAATTGCCCGATAGTTCTGTGTTTGGGATATTTCGGTTGCATGCACAACGGACATGTAAAATTGGTGGAAGTTGCGCAGGAGCGTGCACGAAAAACGGGCGCAAAACTCGCCCTGTTTACGTTCAGCAACAATCATCTCAAATTTTTGGGCAAAGATACGGGCGTGGTGTACACGTTTGAAGAACGCTTGCATTTGTACGAAAGCTTGGGCGTGGACGTCGTTTTATCTGCGGAGTTCGATGAACATTTTCGTTCTCAAACAGGAGAACAATTTGTTTTGGCGTTAAAAAAATATGCGCTCAACGGCGTTGTTTGCGGTTTCGATTACACTTTCGGGAAAGATCGTTTGGGTGGCAAGTGCCTTCAAACACTGCTCAGCGACACATGTCCCGTCGATATCGTAGACGCAATTTGTTGGGACGGAGTCAAAATAAGCACTACATTAGTGCGAAAATTGCTTTCGCAAGACAAAATAGAGGCGGTAAATAACATTTTATCCGAACCGTTTTTTGTGGAAGGAAAGGTGGTGTCGGGCAGACATATCGGCACTGAAATGGGATTTCCCACCGCCAATGTGCAGGTTGATGCGGACAAGGTGTTGCCAATAGGCGTGTTTGGTGCCGTTGTATCGACGGATGGAAAAACATATCGAGCCATTGTCAATATCGGTCAAAAGCCGACTTTCGATCTTGATTGCGTCAACATAGAAGCGCATTTGATAGGATTTGAGGGAGATCTGTACGACAAACATCTCAAAATAAGCCTGCTAAAATTTTTGCGTCCTATATGTAAGTTTGACAGCAAAGAAGATCTTGCCGAACAGTTGAAAAAAGACAGGGAAGAAGTGCAAAATGATCAGATTCGGACCGAGCGGAAATTGTAAAAGATTTTATGACGAAGGACATATATCCAGCGTTGACGCGCCCAAATGGCTGGCAGAGCAGGGATTGACCGCATACGAGTACTCCTTTGGCAGGGGTATCAACATCAGCAACGAAAAAGCCAACGCAATAGGCGAATTGGGAAAACTTTACGATGTCGCAATTTCGGTACACGCTCCGTACTACATCAACTTTGCCAATCCCTCGGATGAAATGGCGGAAAAATCTTTCGGATATGTGCTTCGCAGTTGCGAAAAGGTGCGCGCTTTTTACGGCAACAGGGTGGTTTTTCACCCCTCCACGGTGGGCAAAATGACTCGACAAGACGCCGTAGAACTGACCAAAAAGCGCATTTCCGTGCTTGCCAAACTCATTGTCGAACACAAAATGGACGACTGCATTTTCTGTCCTGAAACAATGGGAAAAATAAATCAAATCGGCGACGTGGAAGAAGTGACGGAGTTTTGCAAACTTGCGGATTTCTTCATTCCCACGATCGACTTCGGGCACTTAAACGCTCGCACCTACGGAAGTATCAAAACAGAGGAAGATTACGAACAGATAATTGCCTACTTGATAAATAATTTGGGTTACGAACGCACGAAAAAAGTTCATATACATTTTTCCAAAATCGAATATTCGGCAGGAGGAGAGGTAAAACACTTGACTTTTGCAGATACTGTGTTCGGTCCCGAATTCGAACCGTTGGCGAAAGTACTTAAAAAATACAAGTTGGAGCCTGTCGTAATTTGCGAATCGGACGGCACCCAAGCCGACGACGCTCTTGCAATGAAAAGCATCTATGAAAACATATAATAGGGAGGTATTATGAAAAACACAGACAAATTGTTTGAATTGTCCAAGGTTGACGCCATATTGGTGGTGAGCGAGAAAAACCGTATGTATTTTACGGGATTTGCGTCCACATTCGGATATCTTGTACTGTTGCACGACAACAAAAGTGTGTTTATCACCGATCCGAGATATTATGAAATGGCGCAAAGTTTGCAGTCGGAAAACGTGACTGTGGCGCAAATACCCAACGGCATTAGCGCAATGGAGACCGTGGTGGAAATTTTGGCGCAAAACGGCGTCAAGACCGTCGGCTTTGAAGACAACGAATTGACTGTAAGCGAGTTTACGTCTATCAAAGAAAAGATGAACGGATTCAAACTTGTGCCCGTAGGGAAAAGTATAAGTTATGTGAGAAGTTTCAAGAGCGAAGAAGAGATCGACTATATCAAAAAAGCGCAAGCGATAACCGACGAGTCTTTTTCGGAAATACTCAAATTTATACGTCCCGGTATAAGCGAACGGGATATCGCCGTCGAATTGGAATATCAAATGGCAAAACACGGTGCAGAAGGACTGGCTTTCGAAACCATAATCGCCTCGGGCGTCAATTCTTCCAAACCGCATGCACATCCGACGGACAAACTTGTTGAACTCGGAGATCCCGTAACAATGGACTTCGGCGCAAGATATCACGGTTATTGTTCGGATATGACGCGAACGGTATTTGTGGGAGAACCTGACGAGGAACTTAAAAAAATCTACAACGTTGTGTTGCTTGCGCAAAAAATGGGCATAAACAACGCCTATTGCGGTATGGGCGGAAAAGAGTTGGATTCGTATTGCCGAGAGGTAATAAAATCCAACGGTTATGAACAGTATTTCGTTCACAGCACAGGGCACAGTTTGGGAATAGACATTCACGAAACGCCATCTGCATCAATGCGTTCGACAGACGTGTTGCAAGCAAAACAGTTTATTACCTGCGAACCGGGCATTTATATCCCGGGATTGGGCGGAGTGAGAATAGAAGATCTGTTACTGATCGAGGAAGATAGCATAACAGACTTGACAACATCAGACAAAAATATTATAATTTTATAGGATAACATTTGGAGGCAAAAATTTTATGATTTTAGCAGGCGATTTTAGAAAAGGCGTAACTTTCTCTTATAACGGCGGTATCTATGTTATTGTAGATTTCCAACACGTCAAACCGGGCAAAGGCGCGGCGTTTGTAAGAACAAAAATCAAGAACGTCGTTACAGGAGCAGTGCGCGAAGAGACATTCAACCCGTCCGAAAAGTTTGAGTTGGCTCACATTGAAAACAAGGAAATGGTGTACTTGTACAGTGATGGCGATCTGTATTACTTTATGGATAGTGAATCATTCGATCAAGTTCCCCTCAACAAAGGACAAGTAGAGGACGCATTGCAATTTTTGAAGGAAAACATGACCGCAACCATCAAATTTTACAATAATGAAGCGTTCTCGGTGGAACCTCCCAACTTTGTTGTTTTGCAGGTGGTCAGTTGTGAACCTGCCGTTGCAGGCAACACTGCGACAAACGCCACAAAACCGGCTACCGTAGAAACAGGCTACACGCTCATGGTTCCCATGTTCGTAAACGAGGGAGATATGATCCGTATCGACACCCGTACAGGGGAATATATGGAGCGTGCCAAATAATTGACTCCTCGTCAAATTTTGGCAATGTATTTGGCTCTGTGTCAAACGTTTGAGTTCAGGTAATTCTCTAACATATAATTGAGTTAACCGATCCCTCTCCCTGAGGCAGTATTGCCACAGGGAGAGGGATTCTTTTACACCCGCATGCAAGTAGTATTTTGGGGGCTCTATGTCAAATGTTGGGTGTAGGTATTGCCCAAATAAGCATGTAGACATGTGAGTCAAGAAATCAATAAAATGAGTGTTTTGGGGATTTATGAAAAGAAAATCAAACTATATACTAAAAACTCGACGATCTCAAATTCAGGTGCCGTAACATAGAATTTTGGCTCTGTGTCAAATGTTGGGGTGTAGGTATTTTCCCAACATATAATTGAATCGGTTGGATCCCTCTCTCGGTGGCAGTACTGC
>CANQJK010000003.1 GCA_947624235.1 uncultured Clostridia bacterium
TTCGGCAAGAGCATTGGCGGCTCACGCGCTGAATATTTTCGGCGACCACCAAGATGTGATGGCATGCCGTCAGACGGGCTTTGCAATGCTTGCCAGCAACTCCGTACAGGAAGCTATGGACATGGCGCTTGTGGCTCACCTTTCCACGTTGGAAGCGCGCGTACCCTTCCTGCACTTCTTCGACGGGTTCCGCACCAGTCACGAAGTGAGCAAGATAGACGAAATATCCTACGAGGATATGGACAAACTGCTCGACCGTCGCTATGTGGATGAGTTCCGCGCACGCGCGCTCAACCCCGAACATCCGCAACTGCAAGGCACTGCGCAAAACGGTGACATCTACTTCCAAAACAGAGAAGCGGCCAACAAATACTATCTTGCCACCCCCGCCATTGTAGAAAAATACATGCAAAAAGTGGGAGAACTTACGGGCAGACATTATCATTTGTTTGACTATGTGGGCGCACCCGACGCCGAAAACGTAATCGTATTGATGGGTAGTGGCGCCGAAGCCGTAGAGGAAACGGTGGACTACCTCACCGCTCGCGGAGAAAAAGTGGGCGTACTCAAAGTTCACCTGTACCGTCCTTTCTCTGCAAAGCACTTTGTAGACGCGTTGCCCCTTTCCGTCAAGAACATTGCCGTGCTCGACCGCACCAAGGAACCCGGATCTCTCGGCGAACCCTTGTACCTCGACGTGGTCGCGGCTCTTGCCGAACAAGGACGTCAGGCTAACGTTGTGGGTGGAAGATACGGCTTGGGAAGCAAGGAGTTCACTCCTTCCATGATACTTGCCATCTATCGCAACCTCCAAGGCGAACGCAAAAACCACTTCACCGTCGGCATCAACGACGACGTGACGGGAACTTCGCTCGAAGTGAAAGAGCTTATCGACGTTGCGCCTCAGGGCACGACGCGTTGCAAGTTCTACGGTTTGGGAAGCGACGGCACCGTGGGAGCCAACAAAAACAGCATCAAGATCATCGGCGACCACACCGATCTGTACGCACAGGGATACTTTGAGTACGACAGCAAAAAGAGTGGCGGTTTGACGATATCTCACCTGCGTTTCGGCAAAAATCCCATCAAATCCAGTTACCTCATCGATCAGGCGGAATTTATTGCCTGCCACAACCAAAGCTATGTGACGCGTTACGACGTGCTTGCAAGCGCCAAAGAGGGCGGAACGTTCCTTTTGAACTGCTCTTGGAGCGACGAGGAATTGGAAAAAGAACTGCCCGCGTTCATGAAAAATCAAATTGCAAACAAACACCTCAAATTCTACACCATTGACGGATTGCACATCGCCATCAAAGCGGGAAGCGCCAAATCCACCAACATGGTGATGCAGGCGGCATTCTTCAAACTGGCGGATATCATTCCCTACGATCAGGCGGAAGAATACATGAAACAAGCCGTCATCAAATCCTACGGCAAAAAAGGTCAAAAGGTCATCGACGCCAACTTTGCCGCCATTGACGGAGCCGTTGCAGGCTTGCACGAAGTAAACGTGCCTCAAAGTTGGGCAACCACTACCGAGGGCGCCGCGCTACCCGAGAAGACGGACAGCGAGTACTACGAAAGCTTTGTTCGTCCCATAACCGAGCAAAAGGGCAACGATCTGCCCGTTTCCGCTTTCAACGAGGCGGGCGTCGTGCCTACGGGAACGACCAAGTTCGAAAAGCGCGGTATTGCGGTAAACGTGCCCGTTTGGGTGCCCGAAAACTGTATCCAATGCAACCAGTGCTCCTTTGTCTGCCCGCACGCCTGCATTCGTCCCGTGCTTGTGGACGAAAACGAACCTACCCCCGAGGGATTTGTGACCAAACCCGCCGTGGGAATAAAGGGCGCCAAGTTCCGTATTCAGGTAAGTCCGTTGGACTGCACGGGTTGCGGAAGTTGCGCCAACGTGTGCCCCGCTATCAAGGGCAAAGCGCTTGTGATGACTCCGTCGGAGCAGGTGCACGAAACGGAAAATTGGGAATACAGCCAAACAGTAAAACAAGCGGACAGCCCGCTCAACCCCGCAACGGTAAAGGGAAGTCAGTTCAAACAACCGCTGTTCGAGTTCTCGGGAGCATGCGCAGGTTGCGGAGAAACGCCCTACGTCAAACTGGTCACGCAACTGTTCGGCGACAGAATGGTAGTTGCCAACGCAACGGGTTGTTCCAGTATCTACGGCGGATCGGCGCCCACTTGCCCCTACACCACCAACAAGGAAGGACACGGTCCCGCTTGGGCAAACAGCCTGTTTGAGGACAATGCGGAATTCGGCTACGGCATAAATCTTGCCTACACTCAACGCAGAAACCGCCTTGCGGACAAAATTGCTCGTCTTGCCGAACTGTGGAAGGATTGGCAAGAGGGAGTGGACGCCTGCAATGCTTGGATAGCCAACAAAGACGACGCAGAACAAAGCAAAAAGGCAAGCGCAGACCTCGTCAAATGCCTCGAAGAGTGCAAAGATTGCGGTTGCGAATGTGACCAACTTGTAGGCGAGATCTATTCAGAAAAGGACTGCCTCGTCAAGAAATCCGTTTGGATCTTCGGCGGAGACGGCTGGGCATACGACATCGGCTACGGCGGTTTGGACCATGTGCTTGCAAGCGGTGAGGACGTCAACGTGCTTGTGCTGGACACCGAAGTGTACTCCAACACGGGCGGACAAGCGTCCAAATCTTCACCCACGGGTGCAGTTGCCAAATTTGCGGCCGCAGGCAAACGCGTAAAGAAAAAGGACCTCGGCATGATGGCAATGAGCTACGGCTACGTTTACGTTGCGCAAGTAGGCATGGGCGCAAATCAAGCGCAACTCGTCAAGGCGCTCACCGAAGCGGAAGCCTACCACGGACCGAGCCTCATCATCGCTTACGCTCCCTGCATCAACCACGGTTTGAACATGGGCAAATCGCAAGAAGAGATCAAGCGCGCGGTAGATTGCGGATATTGGCAACTGTATCGCTATAATCCCACTCTTGTAGAACAGGGCAAGAACCCCTTCACGCTGGACAGCAAAGATCCAACGGGAGACTACCAAGAGTTCATCAAGGGCGAAACCCGCTACGCGTCTCTTGCCAAAACCAAGCCCGAAATTGCCGAAACGCTGTTCGCCAAGTCGGAAAAAGACGCAAAGGAACGCGTGGAAAAATACAAGAAATTGGCAAATAAGGAATAACATTTGCGCAAGCCACGCAAAATGCGCATAGACGCACCACTCTATTTCAAAAACAATGCTCTCACTCTTCGGGTGGGAGCATTTTTCTCGTCGCACATTAAAAACACGACGCCATATGTGCAAAAACCGCCTCTCGCATGCTTGCAAAGGGCGTTTTTTCGCAGAGTACATGCCCTGTTGCGTTTGCGCGCATTTAACACGACGATCACTCGCGACGGGCGTGTTTTGCAATCGCCGATCGCAAAAGGCGGTTATCCGTTATACAAGAAAAGAGGCTGTCGCATAAACATTTTTTATACAAAATGACATCAAAAAAACGGCTTGAAAATATTGATTTCAAGTCGCTTTGTTGTATAATTATTCATTTTTGATCGTTTATGCGATCAATGCGATAGCCCTTTCGTTGCTATTTTTTCAAAGCGCAAATTTCTTTGTTGATCTTTTGACTGTCGTCACTTGTAAAAGTGTCAAGGATCTCTTGCAGACTGTATTTTATGTCTTTTACGCAAACCCGAGGAATTTCACAATCGAAACAGAGAAAGCCCTCACTGTCGATATACGCTCTCCAATAAATACTATCATCGTTGTACTTGTTTAGCAGTTCGGCGATTTGCGCAGTCCACGGATATTTATCGAACATGAACGAAACGTCCAAACTTCCCTTGAATGCAACGTTGTAGTCGATGTACAGCAAAACATCCTGTTCCAAATATTTTACGTCGCACGAAAAGACCACTTCGTCTTTCTTCATTTCTTGCTTATATTTCAATCCCATTTTGCGCAACACGCCTTTTATGCGTTTTGACGCCTTTTTCAAAGTTTTTTCTTTACTGAACAATCCGAATAACATTTTTACCTCCTAATTTTTATCTTCTTCTGTTCCTTGCTCTTCTCCTGTGTACAAAATAAGAAATAATCAAAAACAGGCAAAAAGCTTCCTCAGCCACAAAAGGAAGCCAAGCTATTTGAGCCCACAACCCCAACGCCGAAGCGATTGCCGTAGATACCAACACCATGATCAGTTTTACCCACCAAGCGGGACGATCGTGCTCCACCTCTTTTTCCTCGACCGTCACATTGTCACTGAATATGCCGTGATCCACATGGGTGGTACTTTCCGTAGTTGTCCAACTTTCTGCGCCGATGTCTGTAAAAAGAAAATAGAAGTACAAAAAATTGGAAATAATATACATGCCGATCCGCGTTGTTTTGTCCGCAATAAACGAAGTGCCGAAAACCGCCCCCGATACCAAAAACAAAAAGACTTGATACCCCACATAAAACCTATTGCTGAGGTAGTCGAGCAATTTGTTCAACAGCACCATCAACACTATGGCGCCCACGACAACTGCAATTATTATGCCCACCGTTGCGCCGGCACTGATTTCCGAAAGTAAATCTAACATTTTTTCCTCCTTAACAACAGTCCAATATTAATATACCAAAGTATTTCGAGGTTTGTCAAGCGATTTTGTACAATAGTATTGTAATTTTTGACAAATTTCAACAAGGAGCAAAGGGTATGCTGAGTGAAAATATAAAAAAGTTGCGCCTCGCGCGAGGTATAAGTCAAGTGGAACTTGCAAGAGCACTGAGTGTGAGCAAGCAGTGCGTGTCCAATTGGGAAAATGACAATATCCAACCCTCAGTGGAAATGCTTGTGCGCATTGCCAAATTTTTCAACACTTCCACCGATTATTTGCTTGACTTGGATACGGAAGATCATCTTTGCATAAGGGGCTTGACAGAATTACAAGCGATGCACCTCAAACTGCTGATAGAAGATCTTAAAGGAGCAAACGCCAATAGTTCAAACACTGCTTTTACAGAAAAAAAATAAAATTATTGCGCTGTACAAGCCACATTGGCACAGCGCGGATAATAAATTAAGACAAGGACGACAAAATGGTTCTTTGTCAAATGTTTGAATGAAAGTAGTTTTTTGCAAATCAACTTAATGGAAATAAGTGACGTTGCTGTCGTAAAATATGTCGCAAAAGGTCATCGCTTCACTGTGTGCGGTTTCGAAAAATCGACAATGCCCTTTTTCGTAAAGGGCGTTGCTTGTTATATTCGTATGCGCACGACGTCGCCGTCCTCCGAACAAACGTACACAAGATCGAAATGACCGCAGAGGCGGACAGTGTCGCGCAGGGCACGATAAAAACACAGGATCTGCTCACGGGATAGATCACTCTGCCGACTGTGCGTACATTCGCCGTCACCTGCCGAAAACTGTTGACATTGCAGGGTACCCGAGACTTCACATGCAGACTCGTCGGCTTTCGGTGCATTGCACTGCGCGTATGACATCGCTGTACGGTCTGAATATTTGCACAGCAATTTAATTACAGGTTTAACGGTGAGTAGCGACAGTGGCAACCAAAGGCGCAGACCTATCTTGCCCTTTTGGGCGATGTAAATTGTCATCACTCTACCCAAATCTCGACGTGATCGCCGTCGGCACTTTCCACATCTATCAGTTTACCCACCACGCCATTCTCCACAAGCGAATATATCTGCTTGAAATCGATATTGGCAAGGTTGATGTTACCGGTGGAAACAGGTATATTTGCACCGCTATCCAGAAACACCTTGACCACGGCGAGGGGTAAATTGACGTTGACTTTGTCGCCGTCGGAGGAATTTGCCTTTATGTGTAAAAACATCTTACCTATATCCTTACGATCAGCGACAGGGACATATTGCGTTGTGGGTTGTTTGCCCAGCAACTCATCCAGAGTTACGCCGAGAATGTCCGACAGCTCGTTCAACACCGATATGTCGGGTGCGGAAATGTCGTTTTCCCACTTGGACACTGCCTGAAACGTAATATTAAGTTTGGTTGCCACTTCTTCTTGGGTAAGATTTGCCTGCTTGCGTAGACGTTGCAAGCGTTGACCGAAAGTTTCGTTCATAATATTCTCCTTAAAAATTCAGTAGTACTTTGTTGTACGACAGAATTATACCTCCTCGGACGGTCAAAAAACAGCGACTGTTTGGCGAATCGGTCTTTGATCGCTCAACCAAACGGGGAAAGATCACTCAACAGTCGGTTGAATAGTTGTAACTTGTGAAGATTAGCAGAATATCGATTGTCGCGCGGAATCGGTCTGTAAGTAAAGCGCGATCCCTTTCGTCCGTCGTGCGTCGGCTTACTGCAAGAGCAACAAGCGGAACACTTTGCAGTTCGATAACCTCGTATGCAGGTATCACTTGTAGTAACTGTTCGGGCGGTCGTTGACGTTCAGCGCACCGTAGTCGGCTTGACCGAGAGATATCTCTATCACAGTGACGCCCTTTTCCATTTGATTGCCCTCTTCGTCCGTCCAAAGTTTGGCGTTGTACAGCACTTTGCCCGTCAATATCTTGGGATTATTGAAGAATGGGTAGGTGTGGTAACCGCAACACAGTCCGTACGCGAGATAGATGTCGTCGTAGTACCCTTTGAGATTGTTGACGTGATCGTGTCCGCAAAACAGCGCCTTGGTGCAATCGCTGTCTTTTATGTACTTGAATACGTCGGGGTGGTCGGTAACGCCCTCGGCATTGCCCTGATAAAATATCCCCACTGTGTAGCCATCGTCGCCCCACACAAATTCGCTGTCCTTTTTGTCGCTTTCGCGCACCACTCCCTTTACGTCGCGTATTTCCGCTTGGGGAAGTTTCTCCTCTACAATTGCGGGTATTTCGCGCCCGTTTGCCAACTCGTTTAGATAGTACATGTTGGCGAATTCCTTGATGGGAATGTGAAAGAACATACTGCTTTGGATATCAGATTTGATGTTTTTCAGTCCGTCAACAGCCCAAACGTACCAATCCATTTGGCTTTGATGTATCCAATCGTACACCCAATCCGTCAAAGCGACGTTGTCTGCTTCGGGATACATTCCGCTATCCAAACATACAAGGCTGTAAATGAGGTTTTCCTCCTTGCGCTCCCCCTTGAAGATGTTTACCAAAAAGTTGCTTTCGCCGTACACATCGCTCGGACCGGGATCGAACAGGCAATATTCGTACCGCTTTAACAAGTTGTAGATCGTGTACTTGCTACAATCGAATTGACTGTCGTGGTTGCCGTAGACAAAGGTCCAATACTGCTGACGCTCCTCCATAAAGTTGCAAAAGTATTTGAACGCACTGTGACTGAACACAGACAGCGTCAAATCGCCCGTCACAACGCAAATGTCGGGCTTTTCCTCTTTGATAGCGCGGTCCAACAGATCCATTGTTTTGGTGTCGCGCGTAAAGGATCCGAATTTTATTTGCGGATCGGCTATCTGCATTATCTTCAATTCGTCAGCGTCCTTGTCCACCACCAACGACGGGAACAGGTCGATATCGAATTTGGCTTTGCCGTTGTCGAACACATAACTTCCGTACGGCTCGGACGGTTCCTTGCTGTGCACTGCCCAACAAATGCCGTACACCGCAATAAAGATCAACACCACCGCCAAAATACCGCCCACAACGGACCAAATTATCTTGCGCCGTTTTTTTCTTTTGTCTTTCTTTGTTTCCTGCGTAGAATTATCCCTTGCCATAGTTACCTCTGCAAAATATTTATAGGCATATTATACCACAGTTTTGCGCAAAGTCAAGCCCGCCCCTTTTGCCGAAGCAAGCAGAAAAAAGCGCCCTTCCCTCTTGAAGGGAAAGGCACTTTGCATACAAATCAGATCTTTGTGCGGACAGCTCACATCTCCCACAACAGTTTGGGATAGGTCGCATTTGACGGATCGAAGTACCAAACTTCTTCGCCCCAATAGAGCTTTTCCGCAAGAAATTCTCTGCCGAAAATAGTCAGCGCGTCGTGCGACTCCACCAGATCGGGAGCAAACGCTCCTCCTTGGCAAACGTTATCGGAAACGTAGTCACCGCTTAACGTGCCGAAAATCAAATACTTTTTCATTCTTCCCTCCTTGCTTGTTTATGTCGTTGGTTATTGCAAAACGGCAACAAAAAAAGTGCCGTATCTACCGAAACGGCACTAGTAGAATATGCGTCCCGATAGTTACCACACTATTGCATTGACGTCACGCCAAATGAGAAAGACACATAACTCTACCCGGAGAGTATGCGGTATGACGTCAAAAATATTCGCAATAATGTGGTAATTTTATTCTACACCAACCTATAAAAGATGTTAAGGCAAAAACAAACATTACGGTTGCATTTTCAATCATTGCCGAACCACAAATATTCAGCAAAAGATTAAGACTTGCCCAAAAACTTTGTAAAAATAACCTAACTAAACTTGTAAACTTTTACGCAAATAAAACATGTCGGCGCACATTGCGCGAGGAAGCCAAAGGGGACTGATTGCACAAAATGGACTGTTGCGTTGATCGAATAAACGACGACTCTATTTCAAGTTTGGGGTAAAACATTTTTTTCACAATCTTTTTTGCCAACATTCTCGCAGAACCTGAATAAAAGTGAATAACTATACAAAAAAAACGGCTTGAAGTTGGGATTCAAGTTGTTTTCGATATCATGTTGTATTATAGTTTAATGCGAAAGCGCGTTTTTGAATAGAAATCGTTTGGTGCGACCGCTCCGATACGGTTCGGTTCTATGTGAAGTTTTGCGGTGTCAAAGTAAATGAAATATGAATGTTTATGTCTGCTTTTTCGCCCCGACTTTTGACACAGAGCCACATTTCTCACAACTTAAACAAAATGTTGAATTACTATACAAAAAAAACGGTTTGAAGTTGAGGTTCAAGTCGTTTTTGGTGTTGTGATGTGTTATAATTTGGTGCGAGAGCCTGCTTTGAACGGTCACTCTTGTTTGAATATGATACGACCGCAATGCTCGCATTTCATATAATTTTTCTTGGCGAATTGGGCGTCTATCACCGCCTTGGGAATTTCCATTCGGCAACCTCCGCAACGGGTACCGCTCTCCAACGGCACAAAGACGGGTTGCAGTCCCCCGTCTGCCAACTTTTTGTAAATTTCAAACAGATTGGGATCTATCTTGCTCTTCAACTCCGCCTGTTTTTGACGTATTTCCGCAATACGCGGTTTAACCTCGGCGGTGGCTTTGTTGAACTCCTCGTCGCAGTGCTTGTAGCCCGCAACAAGTTTGGGAAGTTTGGTGCTCGCCTCCTCGAAGGCTTTGGCGATTTCTTCGCCCTCGCGCAAAATGCGTTTTATTTCCTTTTCCACATTGTTAAGCTCGCTGAGTTGTTCGTTGAGCTTTTTGTTCATGTAGTTGAGTTCGTCCTCGTCTTCGAGAGTGTCGATCTCCCTTGAATGTTCCTCGATAACTTCGGTGATTTTTTGCAGACTTTGCTGAGCCAACGCCAATTGATTGCGCAGATCCTGCGCGCGTGCGTCCAACTTGGCGATAGACTCTTCACATTCCTGACTGAGCGCCTTGTATTGTCTGCGCTTGATGAAACTTTCGTTCTTTTTCAAATCGCGCTCTATGCGATTTAGTTCGCCGTCCAGCTGTTGATATTGAAGCATTTCCTGTTGAATCATATTTGTCCTCCCATGCAAATTGCAAGAGCTTTTTCCACCCGCGACAGCCTGTCTGCCACGTCGGGATCTCCGCAACTGTGCAATATATTTGTCAATTTTGTCTGTTCCTTTTTCAAATAGGAAACAAAGTCCTCTGTCGGATGCGACAGATTGTCCGCGCCGAATTCCAATTCCAATTCGCTTAATTTTGGCGGATCGGCGCATATACAAGCCACTATCATGTCGTAGTACTTGCCGTCCGAAATTTTGCTGTCTTGCGTTATGCGATAGCTATCCGAAACAAACTCGCGCACCTCGCGAGCGTTGCGATTTGGTTGCAAAACAAGCATATGGGGTAGATTTTTTGCTTTGCGAAGAATGGAAATTATCTCCATTCCGCCCATGCCCGCGATAACCGCGCAGTCGCATTGCAAGTCTGCCAAGCCGTCCTGACACACAAACGTCGCCCTGTCTTGCAGTTCGTCAGGGCAGTTTGCGCGAGCCTTGGACAGGCTTTTTGCAGATATATCCGCAAAGATCACCCGCTCTGCTATGTTCCGTTTCAACGCTTCTGTCCCGACGTAACCGTGGTCGCACCCGACGTCGGCTAATATGCGACACTCGGGCACAAGGCAGAGTAGCTTGTCCAACCTACGCGACAACATCAGTCAAGGTAGTCGTGAAGCTTGCGCGAACGACTGGGGTTGCGAAGTTTGCGAAGCGCCTTAGCCTCTATTTGACGTATGCGTTCTCGCGTTACGTTAAATTCCTTGCCCACTTCTTCGAGGGTGCGTTGCTTGCCGTCGTCCAATCCGTAACGCAAACGAATTACCTTTTCTTCGCGCGGGGTAAGCTTGTGAAGCGCCTGTATCAGCTGTTCTCTGAGCATAGATTGCGCCGCAACGTCGCTTGGTGGCGTCGCCTTGGTGTCCTCGATGAAGTCTACCAAATGGCTGTCCTCTTCCTCGCCTATGGGCGTTTCCAAACTGACGGGATCCTGCGCGATCTTTTGTATCTCCACCACCTTTTCCACCGAAATGCCCATGTAGTCGGCTATTTCCTGCGGAGTCGGTTCGCGTCCGAGATCCTGCAACAGCGTGCGTTGTGCACGAACTTGACGGTTGATCGTTTCCACCATGTGCACGGGTATGCGAATGGTACGCGCTTGATCGGCAATGGCGCGGGTTATCGCCTGACGTATCCACCAGGTGGCATATGTACTGAACTTGAAGCCCTTGGTGTAGTCGAATTTCTCCACGGCTTTCATCAAACCGAGATTGCCCTCTTGTATCAGATCGAGAAACAACATTCCGCGTCCCACATAGCGCTTGGCAATGGATACCACCAAACGCAAATTGGCTTCGGAAAGTTTTTTCTTTGCTTCCTCGTCGCCGTCCAACATACGTTTGGCAAGTTCCGCCTCCTCCTCGCTGGAAAGCAGAGGAACTTTGCCTATATCTTTGAGATACATTTTGACGGGATCGTCCACCGCCACGTCTCCCATGTTGCGATACAATGCGGAGTTGTCCTTGTCGAAGGTGTCCACTATCTTTATGCCGTTTTGTTCGAGATAGCGATAGATCTCGGCATTTTGCTCGGGAGTCAGATCGGTATGTTCCAAACGCGCGTCCAAGTCCTCATAGGATATCTTGGTGACGCCACCCGTTTTGATATCGTCCAGCAGATCCTGCAAATATTTTTGTGTAATTTCCATTTATTTCCTCCTTCACCGTGCGTCGGCGATTTGCTTGCTCAACTTGTTCAGCTCTTCCAACAACGAGCCGTCATCGGGATTTTGTTTTATCTTTTTTAGCAGTAGATCGCGTTTGTGTTTGAGCGTTTCTACCGTTATAAGCCTTTTACATTCTTCAAAATAGCGTTTGTTGCGTTCCTGCTTGTCCGCAGAAAAGTCCACATCGACGATCTGCGCGTATTGCGCCTCCTCCGCATTGGGACACACCGTGTAGATCATATCCATTGCGGGAGTGACGCCCTCTGCCTTGCACTGCAAAATGTAATCGAACAGCGCCGACAAAAACGATGTGTTGCACAGCGGTTTTTCCTCTAACGTTGCGTAGCTTTCGCCGTGCAAAATGCAGGATGCAACGTAATACTTGGCTTTGTCCTCGGGTGAAAGCGCGCCAACGGTCACTTCCGCCAGATCGGGCTTGTCTCCTTCGGCAAGTTTGCGCTTGATGTAGTCCTCGGAATAGCCCGTTTTCAACGAAACCGCCGTGATGTAGCGCGCCTGTCGCACGTCGTCTAACGAACGCAACATGTTGAGCGCGCCCTTGACGTATTTGGGCAAAGCGTCGTTACGTTGCGTGCTGTCTCCGCTGTTGATGGGAAAAGTCGCGTCCAACAATTTGAGCTTGTAGTCGGGAAGGGGCAAAGCCTCCTTTATAAGCTGTTCAAACGCTTGCGCGCCGTATTTTTTGATGTATTCGTCGGGATCCAACTTTTCGGGCACAGTCATCACCTTTACTTCCAGTCCCGCCCTGTCCAGTATGTCCATTCCGCGCACCGTCGCCTTTTGCCCTGCGGAGTCGCCGTCGTAACATATGTACACAGTGTCGCTCAAACGAGAAAGCCACTTTGCCTGTTGCTCCGTAAGCGAAGTGCCCATGCTTGCCACCGCGCCTTTGAAGCCTGCCTGATACATGGCTATTACGTCCATGTAACCCTCTACCACCACCAGATAGGGCAAAGATGTGAGTTGTTTTTGCTCCTTGGCGATGTTTATGGCAAACAAATTGTCCTTTTTGACGAACAGGGGCGTTTCCGACGTGTTTTTGTACTTACCGCGCTCTATCGTCCTTTCGTCCAGACCGCGTCCGCCAAAGGCTATCACCTGTCCCTGCATGTTGAAAATGGGAATGATCAACCTGCCGTAGAGCGCGTCGTTGTACCCCTGTTTGGTTTGTTGGATAACACCGCACTTTACGCAATCTTCCAATTTGAAACCGAGGCTTTGCAGGTGTTGCGGGAGCGCGTTGCCGTTGGGAGAGTAGCCGATACCGAATTTTTTTACCGTTTGCTCGTCAAACCCGCGCTTTGCCACATATCTGCGCGCAATTTCCCCCTTTTCGCCGTAGTAACAACGATAGTAGAAACGCGCCGTTTGACGGCATATATCCAGATAGGTCTCGCGCTTCTTTTTGCGCTCCGAGTATTCGACGTCCGATTTGTCGCGAGTGTTTTCGGGCATTTTGAGTCCTGCCCGTTTGGCAAGAATTTCCAACGCCTCGTAAAATGTGCAGGACTCGTACTTTTCCACAAACTTTATCACGTCGCCACTTTCTCCGCAACCGAAACATTTGTAAATCTGCAAGTTGCGGTTGACGTTGAAACTGGGCGTTTTTTCGCCGTGAAAAGGACAGCGCGCCATAAAGTTTGCACCGCTGTGACGAAGTTCGAGATATGAGCCGATAACGTCCACAATGTCGTTTGCACGCTTTACTTGTTGAATGAAATCTGTCCAGTCTGCCATTGTACCTTTGTGCCTCGAAAATGTCGATCTGAGTAAAATAACCATGGAAATGTCGCAAAAATGCCAAAGCAATGCTATTTTTTACAAATTCCCACATTTTCCTATTTATAAATACCGCCCAAAAACAAAAATTCCCCTAAAAAATGTCACAAAAAATAAAAAATTGAAAAAAGCGCACAGACGATCAAGATCTACCGGGCGCTTTTTGTCGAAATTTTTTACAATCAGGAGTTTATGATATCTTTCACTTTCATCAGTCGCACCGTTGCCGAGCGTTCGCTCTCGTCCAACTTCATCTTGATGTACTTGATGGTTTCCGTCAATTGCGGGATCATGATGTTTTCCAAGGCATTGACGCGACGTTTGTTCTTTTCTATCTCCTCGGCAAGCATGTTACAGCATTTTTCCACCTCTGCAAGCTGTACCAACTTTACGAGCACGTCGTTAAGTCCGCGCACCGATTCGTCCAACTTGCCCGTTACGGACAAAAAGCTGTATGGATACAGATCCTCGCCTGCGTTGTCGGAAATTTTGACGGAGGGCACCTCGATACCCATTATCTTGCGCTTGGAGCACTCCAACGTGACCTTGCGCGCAGGCATCAATATCGCCTCTTCCACCACGCGAGCGTCCGTTGTTGCGCGCGCCTTGGCAAAGGCTGTCAACGCTTGACAAAGTTCCGCCTCCGTTTCCAGACGAAGCCGTTTGTTTTCTTCGGCAAGGGCGATGAAACGGCGCACCATTTCATCCGTCTTGTCCTTTAATAGTTTGTGTCCCCTTACGGCTGTCCTGAGGCGACCTTGAAGGCGCTTCATCTCCATGCGCGTGGGGTTGACGTTCATAACTGCCATTTGTTACTCCGTTATCGGTTTGTAGTACTTGTCTAACATGTCTTCCGAAATACGTTTGAGTTCGCTTCTCGGCAAAATGCCCAACAGTTCCCAACCGAGATCCAGCGTTTCCTCGATCGTACGGTTGGTGGTAAAGCCCTGCGCGATGTAGCGTTTTTCAAATTCTCCCGCAAACTTGGCGTACAATTTGTCGGTGTCGGATAACGCCGATTCGCCGAGTATAGCCGAAAGTTCCTTGGCTTCCTTGCCCTGAGCGTATGCAGAAAACAGTTGGTTCATTGTGCTGGCGTGATCTTCGCGCGTCTTGCCTACGCCTATACCCTTGTCCTTCAAACGGGACAAACTGGGCAACACGTCGATAGGGGGATTGTAACCGCGTTTGTACAGTTCGCGCGACAAAATGATCTGCCCTTCCGTAATGTACCCCGTAAGGTCGGGAATGGGGTGCGTTTTGTCGTCTTCGGGCATGGACAAAATGGGTATTTGCGTGATACTGCCCTTGCAACCGTGGATACGTCCCGCGCGTTCGTACAACTGAGCGAGGTCGGTGTACATGTATCCGGGATAACCGCGACGTCCCGGCACTTCCTTGCGTGCGGCGGAGGTTTCGCGCAATGCCTCGGCGTAGTTGGTGATGTCGGTAAGTATCACCAACACCTGCATGCCCTTTTCGAATGCAAGATATTCGGCAGCCGTCAACGCCATACGGGGCGTGGAAATACGCTCGATAGCGGGATCGTTGGCGAGGTTGATGAACATGACCGTCCTTTCGATAGCGCCTGTTTTGTTGAAGTCTTTGATAAAGTAGTCCGCTTCCTCGTAGGTAATGCCTATCGCCCCGAACACAACGGCGAACTTTTCGTCGTTGCCGAGCACTCGTGCCTGACGCGCTATCTGCGCGGCAAGTTGTGCATGAGGCAGACCGCTTGCGGAGAAAACAGGCAACTTTTGTCCCCTTACCAGGGTGTTTAGCCCGTCGATGGCGGATATTCCCGTCTGGATAAATTCGTTGGGATAATCGCGCGCATAGGGGTTTATGGGTTGACCGTTGATGTCCAACCTTTCGTCGGCTATTATCTGCGCTCCGCCGTCAATGGGTTCTCCCATTCCGTTGAAAACGCGTCCGAGCATGTCTTCCGATACGGCAAGTTCCAGACTGCGCCCCAAAAAACGCGCCTTGGCTGTGGATATTTTGAGCCCTTGCGTGCCTTCGAACAGCTGAACAAGCGCTCTGTCGCCGTTTACTTCCAATACTTTGCCCTTGCGCACTTCGCCGTTTTCCTGCTTGATCTCGACAAGCTCGTTGTAGCTTACGCCCTGTACATGGTCCACAAGCATAAGCGGTCCCACCACTTCGCGAATGGTTTTGTATTCTTTAAGCATTGGCATCTCCTTTGTTTACAAGCGCGCTTATCTCCTTTTTGAGATTGCGCTCTATATCGTCAAAACGGTCTATGTGCGATTCCTCTATGTATTTACTGCGTCCTATCTGCTCGCGGACGGACAAGCCCAGCAGATCTTTAAGTTCCACTCCCTTGTCCAACGCGTCCAGCGCCTCGTGATAGAAACCGAGTATCAACCTCATCATGCGGTACTGTTTGTTCAACGAAGTATATGTGTCCACGTCGTGAAAAGCGTTTTGGTGCAAATAGTCCTCTCTGATAGATTTGGCGGTTTCCATTGTGAGGCGATCGCGCGCGCCCAAAGCGTCCATACCCACCAAACGAACGATTTCGTTTAGCTGATTTTCCTCTTGAAGCACAAAACTGAGTTCCGTTTTGAGGGCATTGAAATCTTCCGCCACGTTGTCCGCGTACCAATCTTCCAATTTGTCGTCATAGAGCGAGTAGCTTGTCAACCAATCGATCGCGGGGAAATGGCGTCTGTAAGCAAGTTGAGCGGAAAGTCCCCAAAACACCTTTACTATGCGCAAAGTCGCCTGCGACACGGGTTCGGAAAGGTCTCCGCCGGGAGGCGACACCGCCCCTATTGCGGAAATTGCGCCCACCGTGTCCGAACTACCCAACACATGCACTATTCCCGCACGCTCGTAGAACTCCGCAAGACGGCTGGCAAGGTAGGCAGGATAGCCCTCTTCGCCCGGCATTTCCTCCAAACGTCCGCTCATTTCGCGCAAAGCCTCCGCCCAACGGGAAGTGCTGTCCGCCATGATAGCCACAGTGTAACCCATATCGCGGAAGTATTCCGCAATGGTGATGCCCGTGTAGATGCTCGCTTCGCGCGCGGCAACGGGCATGTCGCTTGTGTTGGCGATCAAAACCGTGCGTTTCATCAACGGTTCGCCAGTACGCGGATCCTTCAACTCGGGAAATTCGCGCAGAACGTCCGTCATTTCGTTTCCGCGTTCTCCGCAACCAACATAAACTATGATGTCGGCGTCCGCCCACTTGGCAAGTTGGTGCTGGACTACCGTTTTTCCGCTTCCGAATGGTCCCGGAACGGCCGCGACGCCTCCCTTTGCAATGGGAAATAGGGTGTCTATTACGCGTTGTCCCGTAACCATGGGCAGGTCGGGCGCCATTTTGGATTTGTAGGGACGTCCCTTACGCACGGGCCAACGTTGCAACATGCACAGTTGACGTCCGTCCACCTTGGCTACGGTTTCCGTGACGGTGAAGTCCCCTTCCGCCTCGATAAAGTCCACCGTGCCCTCGGTGCCTACGGGAACAAGAATTTTGTGCAAAACCACCTTTGTTTCCTGCACGGTACCCAACACGTCTCCCGCGGTCACCCTGTCTCCGACTTTAACTGCGGGCACAAAGTGCCACTTGCGGTTGCGATCCAGCGAATTCACTTCTATCCCGCGCGCTATACGGTTGCCCGACACCTGCACGAGCACGTTTAACGGACGTTGGATACCGTCGAAAATACTCTCGATGAGTCCCGGTCCCAGTTCTACCGAAAGGGGCGCGCCCGTAGATTCCACTTCGTCGCCGACGGTGAGACCGCTTGTTTCCTCGTAGACCTGAATACTGGCTTTGTCCCCTCTCAACTCGATAACTTCGCCGATCAGTTTTTTGTCCGACACCTTGACGACGTCGTACATTTCCACGTCGGCAAGTCCTTCTGCCACTATCAACGGTCCGCTGACTTTTACTATTCTTCCTTTCATCACTTTTCCTCTTTGTTGAAAATTATATCCACGCCGATAGCCTTTTCCACGTCGCTCTTGATACCGCTCAAACCGAAACCCGTCGGCTCATTCGTCGTGGGAATGGGCACCACCGCGGGGTAAGTTTGCAATTTGGCTTTTTGAAGCGTTTCGGGAATTTGCTCGGCAAGGCCCTCCGCAATGAAAACCACCGCGTAGTCTCCCTGCGAAAGCTTTTTTATCAAATGCTGTGCCTCCTCAGCCGTCACTGCGTCAAAAACTTCAACGCCCACCGCCTTGAATGCCAGCACACTGTCCTTGTCTCCGATAACTGCGATCTTGTTAGGCATTACTTCAAATTATCCTTTATTTTGTCTTTGTCTACGCCGTTTTTGATGTCTACGAGCAGACGGCGCACCAGTTCCGTTTCCGCCACCTTTTTGAAGAAGTACTCCAACGCTGGTTGAACGGTAAGCGGATCGGCATATGCCTTTATCAACGCCTGACGTTGCGCGTCCAACTCTTTTTCGGCGTCGGAGGAGAGAAATATCTTTCTCGCTTGCTCCGTCAAGTCGTTTGCCGTGATCTTGCCCTGCCACAATGCCGAAAGCGTTTGCGCGTTGACGCTACCGCCCTCTACTGTCCAGTCCTTCAACTTTTCCTCGTCGTAATCGGCTTTTTTGAGCCTGTCGATGAGCAAAAGGTTTGCACTGTCTATTTCCAAACGACACAGCCCTGTTATCAGGCGAGAATGAGATCTCTTTGCAAAACGCCTCATATCCTCAAAACACGCCCTGTCCAACAGTCTGTCTATCACCTGCGGAGAGCGATTGCCGTTGGCGTATTCGGCGTCTATGCCGTCGCACGCTTCCGCCATCGTTTTGCCGAAAAGCGAGTAGTCGTCGTTGTTGAAGCAGTCGCGCATGGTTTCGGGCGAATATGTAGCCTGTTCAAAGCAATTGTCCCGCACATCCAAACGCATGTACTTGCCCTTCATGAGCACCTTTGCGTTAAGATAGTCGTACTTGCAAAGCAGGTAGCGAAGGGCATTGGCATTGCAACACAATTCCTTGATGTCCTTCATCACGATATCCAACTCGGCGCGAATGACCTTTTCGTAGTCGTTGGGGTTTGTGACCGTAGTGCCTGCCCCATAGGAAACTTCGTTGAGCACATGCAACGCTTCCGATAACGTGGCGCAATCCGCAAGACGGGCAAACTTGTCTGCCCCCAACATACGGGTAGACATCACCGCAATACGTCCGTTGGCAAAAAGTTGTTCACTCATCGCGTACTCCCAAAAGCGTGGCGACCTGCGTTTCCGTTTGCTCGCGCAGATACCGCACGACGCTGTTCAAAGTGAGGTCCTTTTCGTAACCTTCGCCTTCCAGCACTATTCCGCCGTCGGCGACTATGCGCCTGTTTCCCAATTTGAGACCGCGCTCAAAGCCGTTGAGCCACAACTGCGTCACCAACTTGGCGTCCTTTGCCGTGACGTACACAGTTTCGCCCCTTTCGGAGTGCTTTTCTATCAGCGCGCCGATGAGATCCAGCCTATCCTCATCGTTGAGGCGGGCAAGACGTTCATGTACCTCGTCGTAACAACGGGCAATAAGTGCCTGTTTGGCGTTTAGGCGATATTTCTTGGCGTCCAACTCGGCGTTGGATATCGCGTTACGTTCACGCTCGGCACAATTGAGGGAAAGTTTGGCGTCCAACGCTTCCCTGTCCTTGGCGACCTGTTCGCGCGTTTCCTCCACCAATGCGTTAGCACGGGTATGTGCCGAAGATATTATCTCCTCGCATCTTGCGTCGGCGTCCGAAAGTATTTTGTTAATAATGTTTTCCTTGCCGTTCATTTTGTCCTCGTACAAAGTCAGGCGCCAACAAACATTCCGAGCAGAGCTTTGGCCGGTTCCGTTACGGTTTCGGGCTTTGTTACGATGTTGCCGATGCTATCCAGCGGGATGTTGTTGAACATCATGATAGATACTACCAAACCGAGCAATGCGTAAAACTCTATCATTGCGGGGAATATTATGGATTTGGCCGCGATCTCGCCCTTTTTGCCCACAGCGATTATCGTCGTCGCCGCGGTACGTCCCTGCAAGTAAGCGGAAACGGCTCCGCCTATCATCATGGGCAAGCAAGCCCCAAAGACGTTCCAGCCCTGAGCATTGATCTGTGCAAAAGTTACGCCATCGGGCAAATTGGCGGTTATGGGCAGATGACTTGCGCCGAGAATGGCGATAAGAAAGCCGTAAATACCCTGCGTTGCGGGCAACAGCGAAAGCACGATGACCTTGCTGAATTTGCTTGGATCTTCGCTCAGCACGCCTGCGGAAGCCTTGCCTGTGGCTTCGAGTCCCAAACCGGAACCGATACCGCACAAAAGCGCTGTCAATACCAAACCGATGATACCTATTGTTAATCCTGTCATTTTTTGTTTTCCTCCGTTAGGATAAATTTAATTTGTTGTATATTGCGTCCGAGACAAACTCGGAAACATTCGTATTATTTTACCAAGGTGTACTTGGTGTCACTGCCAAAGGGCACAAACAGTTGCCCGTCGCCCGTGTAGAACTTGCCGAAAAACTCGACATATTGCAATCTTCCGTCGTGAATGTACACGCTGAGTATGCCCATAACAAGGTTGAACATGTGCGCAAACACCAGCACCACGGCGGCGAACACATAGCCCACTCCGCCTCCGCTTGCGACCATTCCCGCAAGGGTGTTGATGACAGTGCCCATGATAGCCGAACTGAGCATAATACCGAACACGCGGATGTAGCTCATGATATCGCTGAAATAGTTGATTATTCCGTAGGCGCTGCCGAAACTTTTTATCACTTTGCCCAAAAAGCCCTTTGTGCCCAAACCTGCGCAGACAAGGGCGACGGCAAGCGCGCCGATGCAAACGTAGAGGCTTATCTGCCCCACGAGGGGAGGCAGTCTCAACGCCTCATAAGGTCCGTAACCTGCCATATCCAAAGCCATATTGAATATTGCCAACACAAAGGTCGCAAAGACGATTATCCACGGGAAATCGACAAGCCAAGCGGAAAGGTGTTGCTTGTGCTTTATCTTTACCGCCATGTTGCAACCTATGCCTGCAATTATGTGCACCACGCCGAACAAAAGGGAGATGATCATCATCACCATGGGATAGGTGCTCGGATCGGGAATTATGCCGTTGTGCAACGGGTGAGCGGGATCGGGAAACACTTTGTCCCATATGGTGTAGGAAAATACGCTTCCGAACAGCACTCCCACCGCAATTGCGGATATTCCGCAAATACCGAAGAGCATAAGCATTGTGCGTATGCCCGTTTTCTGCTTGATGAGGGTGCCTGCGCAAATTCCCGCAACAAGCAACAACAGCCCGTAGCCGATATCCGCCACCATCAGCCCGAAAATTATAAAGTAAAACACGGACATGACGGGGTTGGGATCTATCTCGTGATAGTCGGGAACAGAATAACTGTTGGTCACAAACTCAAACGGTTCCGTCAATTTGTTGTTGCGCGTGAGCGTGGGCGCAAATTCCTCGTCGCCTATCTCGTAGAAACACAGCACCATATTGTCCGACACCTTGCCGAGAGCGTCCCTGACAAGTTGTTCGTCCTCGGCAGGACAAAAGCCTTCCAAAACAAATGTGCTTACGCTCTGCACCACATCGCCGTCGGCGCGAAGTTTCTTTTCGCAAAGGGAAAGCCAATCGACGTACACTTTCCACTGCGGTATCTCTTCGGCAAACCGCGCAAGCTCGCCGTTGATATCGGCAATTTGTTGCTCTATGCCGTTGATTTGGCGTTCCAGATCTTCCAACAACACGCGAGGCAACACTTCGGTTGCGATGTTGCAACGGGAAAATCCCAACGAAACGGCTTTGTCGAAAAAGGAGTTTTCGCTTTTGTGCGCGACAATGACCACCGCAACGTTTTCCGTGCCTTCGCCGATTTGCTCGACGGTGACGGTTTCGTACTCTTCCTTTAACGAGTGCAAGTTTTTCACTTCGCTTGCGGGAATTTGCCCCAGCGCCACCGAGGCGTGTTCCGTGTCGTGATACCAAACCGTCGGGTGCGGAAGTTCGCCGTACACAGCCAGTTTTGCCACTTCCGCAAGTTTGTTCTGTTTGAGCGCGCCGAGGCGAGCAAGCTCCTCTTTGAGTTCGTCCGCTTTGGACAGCGACCGCTCTATCGACTCGGCATTCTGCCCGAAGTTCAGGAAGTAGTCGTAGTCTATCTCCGTGCGAGGGCGGGCAATGCTGTTTTTGGCAACGACTATTTTGCCCTCCTTTTTGTGGGAGGCGTTATACAAACTTGCCTTTTCTTCCGCATAGGCAATATTTTCCTCTACACGCGCTATCTTGCCCAAAAGTTGCTCGCGCGACTGCGATTCATCCGCCGAAGTGAAACTTTGTATATCCGCACTGCGTTTTAACTGAACGCAACCGCACCGAACAATGCTGTCGTAGATACGCTCTCTGTCGCAATTTAGCGCCAACAGAGTGAACCTTTTCATTTTTACGATCATCAGATGTTCTCCAAAACGGTCTTTACGGCTTGTTCCAGATTGCCTTCGAGACGGCAAATATCTTCGTCCGCCTGACGATTGAGTTTTTCACGCAGATCGTCCGCCTTTTTTTGCGCGTCTTTATCCGCCTGCGCAAGACGTTCCGTAGCGTACTGTTTGTTATTTTGCAGAGCCGTACGTCTGATCTGCGACGCTTCCTCTTCGGCGTCGGCTACAATTTGCGACGCTTTTGCTTCGGCGTCGGCAATGCGACGCTTGGCTTCGTCCTCCGCTTCCAAAATGGAATTTACAACTTCTTCTATCATAGTTTCCTCTTTGTGTTACTCTTCTATCTTGTCCACGCGACGGGCGTGCTTTCCGCCCTCGAAGGGAGTGTTCAAAAATTCCTCCACAATGGCTTGCGCGGTGGCGCAGTCAACGTATTTTTGCCCCAACGCTATCATGTTGGCGTTGTTGTGAGCGCGCGTCATGTGCGCCATGTCCGAGTTGGTGCAAAGGGCGCAACGTACGCCATGCACCTTGTTTGCCACTATGGATACGCCTATACCCGTAGTGCAGACCACTATTCCCCTGTCACACTCTCCGCTTGCAACGGCAAGAGCGGCGGGACGGGCAAAGTCGGGATAGTCGCAACTTTCTTCCGAATAAGTGCCGAAGTCGCGCACGGTGTGTCCCAACTGCTCCAAATAGCGCGCAATATACGTTTTGAGGGCAAATCCTCCGTGATCGCTTGCCAAAGAAATCTTCATATTTTACCTCTCTAAATAAGGTTGTGCCCCGAAGCGCGCACAAGCTTGTCCAAAACTCCCACGCCCAAGCCTTCATCCGACGGACAGACGGAAGCAATGATAAAATCGTACGTCCTTTCCAAAATACGCATGTGTTCGTACAGTCCGTGGGCGGCGTCGTCTATTTTTGTTCCCATGGGATACACGTTTTTGCCCGAAAAGCGTTCGGGGAAACGCACCCAAAGCACGGGATGATACCCTTCCTTTACCTTTGCGTCGTAAAATTCGGCAAGTTTGGTCGCGTCCTCCGACAGATCCAACACCATTGGCACGTTGGGAGCATAGTGCTTGTAGCGCACCCCCGGCGAATTGACCTTGGAATTTGGATCGGTGAGAATTTTCACCTGCTTGCCCAAAAGTTCCGAAAGTTGTTTTGCGCCCACCGCGCCCGGACGCAGAATGACTGGTTCGTCGCGCGACAGATCCAAAACGGTGGATTCTATCCCCACCGCGCAATCGTCTCCGCACAGCACCGCGCTGATACGTCCGTCCATATCCTCGGCAACGCGTTGCCACGTCGTGGGACTGGGACGTCCGCTCAGATTTGCGCTGGGCGCCGTAACGGGTACGGAAGCGCTGTGCAAAAACTCCCTTGCCTGAACGGACAACGGCATGCGCACCGCAACCGTGTCCAAGCCCGCCGTTATCGAGTCGCCGATGACGTCCTTTTTGGGCAAAACTATGGTTATGGGCGCAGGCATCACGTTTTCTATCACTTTGAGCGCGTCCTGCGACACTTCCCGCGCGATATCGAAAACTTGCGATTTATCCCAAATGTGCACGATAAGGGGGTTGTCGCTCGGACGTCCCTTGGCAAGATAGGTGTTTTTTACCGCCTGCTCGTCAAAAGCGTTGGCTCCCAAACCATATACGGTCTCCGTGGGAAACGCCACCAACTCTCCGCGCCGAATAAGTTCGCCCGCCAGCGCCATATCTTTTTTGTTGAATTGCAAATATCTTGTTTTCAAGTTTTTGTGCCTGCGACTCCAAAAATCATACGGATATATTTTATCATACGACGTGATTTTTGTAAACATTTATTTTATTGTAAAAACTTATGCAACACTACAATTTTTCGATATCGCGTGGCGCCGAACACAAAAAAAACGGCGTGCGTGGTTTCGCAAGCCGTTTGTGCTATGCAGTTGTGTTTTACGCTTGTGACGCGAGGTATTGTTCGAGAGCCGTCGCCAACTGATCGGGGCAGGATGTGCCCTTCATACCGCATTGTATGCCTTTGAGACGGGATATTGCTTCGTGGATATCCATTCCGTCCACCAATGCCGAAACGCCCTTCGTGTTGCCGTTGCATCCGCCGACAAATTGCACGTTTTTTACCTTGCCGTCCACTACGTCAAAGGAAATTTCGCGCGAACATACGCCCCTTGTTGTGTATTTCATATTTTTGCTTCTCCTCCAATAGATTTTTTTGCGTTGATAGTTAAGTTTTTGCACCCCATATCGCTTTTTTTTTGCTCAATCCGCGTGGTAGTCCGTAACGTTGGAACCATTGTTCCACAAATTGTCCAACGAGTAAATTTCCCGCGTATCCTTGTGGAAAATATGCACGATCACGTCGCCGTAGTCCACCGCGATCCATCTGCCCTCGCTGTAACCTTCCTTTCTGAGAGCAAATTTGCCCTCCTTTTCCAGTTGTTCCTCCAAGTGATCGAATATCGCCTTTACCTGCGGGATACTTTTGCCCGAGCAAATGATAAAGTAGTCGGCGAGGTCGCTTATTCCCTTTATCGACACTATTTTTATGTCCGTTGCCTGTTTGTCGGACAATATCTTGCAGATGTGTTCTACCGTGATTGGAGTTTGTTGTACCGTTTGTTTGTTCATAAAATTTCTCCGTAAAGTTTGTTAAAATGCACTACCGCCACTCGGGACAGTAGAAAGCAACCGTTTGTTCGGACAGCGGACACATGCTGTCGCAATGAGTTTGCAGACACACTTCGTACGCCTCCTTCAAGCAGGCGACAAACTGCTCGTCCAGTCCTCCGCGTTTCAGGTGAGACAGCGCATACGGACGGGAATCTTCCGTTTTGTCGGCGACGTACACTATCTTGTCCAGTCGCGTCATGTCGGGACGTCCCGTTGTGTGATAGGCAATCGCGTCCAGTATCTCCTTGTCGTGTATGCCGAAATCCTGCTCGGCGACCTTTGCTCCCAAAAAGGAGTGCACCACCGAATCGGGCAGATCCCCCTGTTCGAAGCCGTAACGCGCGTAGTCCTGCTTGTCAATGTACTTGGCTACGTCGTGCAGTAAGCAGGCGACAAACGCCTTGTGTTTCTCCTCTTCGGACGCAAGTTCCTGCCCGCGTTTGACAACGTAAAAGGTGTGCATGTACCGCTTTTCCGTCAAATATCCCCGCACTTTTTGCGCCATAGCCCGATATTCGGCGTACAAGCCCTTTTCCAACGCGTATCTGTTTACCGCTTCGGGCACGAGATGCGAGTTGTCCAAGTCGAACTCAAAGCGCAACCGCACAACGGTGGAGCTGAGCGCGTCGGGTTGGCAACTCAACAGTCGTATGCGTGCGCCGTAGTCGCGACGGATCCTGTCCACCGTAGCAACGGACGTGCGACGTTCCCTATCCACCACGGCAAGGGTGGCAAGGCGCGCTATCTCGTCGGGACAAAACCAATTGCCGAAACTTTGCAGGCTATCCGCGCCTATCACAAGGTAAAGTTCCGCGTCGGGATATTGCGAGGCAATGTGCCTGAGCGTTTCCACTGTGTAGCTTTTGCCCTGACGTTCTATCTCAAAGTCGCTCACCTCGGCAAAATCGCCGAAAGCAAGGCGGGACAGTTCCAGCCGAACGTTAGCGGGCACATCGCATTTTTTGTGGGGCGGATCTCCGCAGGGCATCACAACGAGTTTGTCCAGGTCGAGCTGTTGTTTTGCCACAAGCGCCATGTGCACATGGGTATTGTGGGGCGGATTGAACGTTCCGCCGAAAACACCTATTTTCATACTACTATTCTACATTATTTTTGCAAACTTTTCAATAAAAAAATACACAAAAAAGTCAACAATATGTATATGGCAAAAATACTCAACACCGTTTTTCTCAGTCTGACGGCATTTTGGCTGTGTTTTGTGTGGATCGTGTACTGCGTAAAGAACGCTGTCGTCGGCGCACTTGTCGCCTGCGTAGTTGCCGTGGCGATAGGATATATCGTCTGGAACGGACAAAAACTCGGCGCGCGCAAACAAAGCGAGAGCAAACAAAAACGAAAGCAGGCAACCTGTCTTGCGGAGTTTTTGCGTTTCGGCGAAAACAACGCCGAACTCATCGCCAAAATGATGCGCTACTACCGCTTCGACATTATTGAGGCGCAGGGGGACGAACTCATCGCGGACAAGGAGGGCTGTCGCTCAATTGTAGCGATAAGATATATGTGCGACGAGGTAAAGCAGGAAACGCTTTGCCAAGCCGTGGTCCTTGCCAAGCGATCGCACTGCGACAAACTCTACCTGTTTGCCGACAAGGCGGACAAAAACGCCTTGGAAAAAGCGCGCGAACACTTTGACATCACCTTTGTTGACACGGCAAACCTGCTTGAACTGTTGGAGCAATGTCAAATGACGCCCGCGCTGAAACAATGCAAACGTCCCAAACAAAACAATGTCGTGTTGCACTATGCGTTTAACAAAAAACGCGTGGGTTGGTATCTGTGCGCGTCCTTGTTCTGCTTGGCGATATCCGTCATATCGGTGTTTCCCTGGTATATGCTCGCTTGGGCGACAATAAATCTCGGCTTGGCGGTGTACTGCACAGCCAACAAACGCTACAACGCTCTACCCACGCGCGTAACGCTGGACTGACTGCGCACAACGCTGTGCAGGGGCGTGTCGAGGGGGACGGACAGCACAAGTTGCTCCAATTGGGCGATGTCGAAATGCGCAACGGGCTTCATGTCCATGTCCACCACTTCCAGACAGTACACAAAATTGCCCTGCATGCGTTTAGCCACGTCGGCGAGCAGGTTATTTTCACAAAACACAAGCGTTTTCTTTTCCATACCCTTTTTCAAAAAAAACGGACGGTTTACCGCAAAAACCGTCCGTTCGTACATCTCGCGTCCCTTGGCAAAACTTCCCGAAAACAGTCCTATTGCAAACAGTCCCACCGAAAACAGCGGAGAGCGCAAAAACAGCGACAGCAAAAACACCGCAAAAAACACAAGGGACAATATCGCCGTGAGATATTTGGTGAGAAGCAACGCCCTGTCGCCGATACGCTTTTCCAACAGTCCCGTAAGCACGCGTCCCCCGTCCAACGGATAGCAGGGCAACATATTGACGCAAGCCATTGTGAGGTTTGCCGTAAAGAAACTTTCGGTATAGTAGTAACTGTCGGGGACTATCCACCACACCGCAAGGCAAACCAAGCAAAGCGCAAGATTGGCAAGCGGACCTGCCAACGCGATCTTTATTCGATCGGCGCCGTTTACGTCCTGAAAATCTCCGTAAAGCACCGCGCCGAAGATCCCGAGCCTTATCTCCTTACACCTGTAAAACAGACGTCCCGCAACGATGTAATGAGCCGTCTCGTGCAAAATTACCGCAATAGAATACATGACAGCGAAGTATCCCTGACGGAACACCGTCGCTGTCACGACAAAAATCCAAAAGCCGGGGCGTATGTTTAGTTTTACACCTTCCATGTGAGCTGAGTTTCGCTACCCACAACGTCCGTTATCGTCTGTCCTGACACGGTCACGCTGGCAGTAAAAGTGCCGTCGTATTTGGCAAGAAGAGCGTTGGCGCTAACGTCCTGCCCCACCGTGACGTAAATATCCGTCAAATTGCCGTAGACCACGGACGTGTCGTCGTCGAGACTGACGGCAACATAGTTTTCGCCCACTTCCGTCACCGTACCGTTTGCAAACGCCAAAACCGTTCTACCGCCCTCAAACACCGCTACTCCGTCGGAAATATCCACCAAGTCCGCGTTGGACGGAATGGCTATTGCAGTAGACACTTCCTGCGGTTTGCTCTCAAAGAGCGTTGTTAAAAAGGCTTCTTTTGCCGTTTTGAACACGTCCTTTGCAAACTGACCGTCCACAAACAACAGCAACGCAAGCAACGCCACGCACAACACCGCAACGACGGCGATCTTTGCCGATTTTGTCAGCCTAAACTTAAATTTTGCCTTTTTTTCGGCTGGATGGGGTTCGGAAACATACTTTCTTTCCGAATAGGAAACGTCCAGCCAATCGCTTTCTTCCGCGTCGCACACTACACTGCTTACACCCTCGTAATCCATTGTTGTTTACCTCCGTTACACAATACACTATGTTGTCACGTCCGTTCGTAGAACCTACAATCGAAAAGTAGGCTTTACTTTTTGCACGGACACGGTGATGATCATTCTGTTACCGCACCGTTCCACGTCCACGCTCATTCCGTCAAACTTCATATACCGCGAAACAAGACTGTTCAGTTCCGCAAAAAAATCCGTTTGAGACAAGCCGAATTTATCCGCAAAAACCATAGCTTCCGCGCGCTCGTACTGTTTGGACTTCACACGGCACCTCACACATTGCGTTTCAATTTGCGTTTTAGCTTGCCGAAAATGCCCCTGTATGGCGAAACGCAATCGTAAATGCGACAATTGCCCGTTTGCAGATTTTCCGCAAGCATGTCAAATGCGCCGTTTTTGCTTTGCCGAGCGTTGCAATTGACGTCGTCGTTTTCGGGTATAACACCCAACGCCGTTTGTCCCAACAGGCTAAACACTTCAAATGCCGAAAGCATTTCTCCGCTTGCCACCAAATCTCCGCGCACTCTGTTTACCACCACGCTCACCACCACATTGCCCACAAGTTCGCCCACCGTTTTGTCGGCGTCGCGCACGCTGGAAAGATGTGGCGTCACCACCACGATCGCCTCGTCGGCACATGCGATAGCGCGTCTGAAACCGCTGTCGATACCCGCGGGACAGTCCAACAAAATGTAGTCGAAGTTGTCCTCCAACCTGCCTATCACCTTTTTTACCTGATCGGCGCTTATCTGACGTTTTGCAAGGTGACAACTGGGCATGACATAGAGCGTGGGAAACTCGCCGTCCTGTATGTATGCCTGCGAGGGACGACAACGATTTTCCACCACGTCCACAAAGTCGAATACCACCTTGTCCTCCACTTGCAAAACCACATCCAAATTGTTCAAACCTATGTCCAGATCCATCAACAGCACTCTGTGCGACCGTTTGGCGAGGGCAATGCCGAGATTGGCGCATACGGTAGTTTTTCCCACGCCTCCTTTGCCCCCTGTGACAACTATTTTGCGAGCCATAATTTGTTCCTCCGTTTAGTGTTCGCGCCCATTGTACCACCTCAATCAAGTTGTGACCATGCCTTCGACAAATCTTGTGGCAACAAAAAAAATCGTATATTATCGCAAAAGTACGAAAAAGGGAGCTTCCCGTTTGAAGCCCCCTTTTGGGTTTTGTGATGAATGTATGCGACGAAAAAATATAATTGGAAGTTCTCAAAAAATCCCCTGCAAGTGGCGACTTGCACCAACACAATTGTGACGCGAAAAATTATATCCCCCAAAAAAGGGGCCCCCACAAAGTTCCAAAGACTTTGTGGGGAAAGAAGCAAACGCCTGACAGCGGTACCATATGAGAAATAAAGAACAATATAATCAAAATCAGTAAGTCAAAAAAATGTCCCGACCTTGTAACGGTGGGAGTGAGTGTATCCCCTGTAAAATAATCTGCAACGAGGACGAAGTCCGAAGCGAAGCCTTTTTACAGGGGATATGCGAGCGTTATTCAAGGGCGATTTGCGACGCGGGGTGGGCGGTCGGGGACCTTGTAATAGACAGAGCGAGGGTGTTTCGCGCAAAATAATCTGCAACGAGGGCGCCACTTTTCCGAAACCAGTAAGTCCAAATATGTCCCGACCTTGTAATAGACAGAGCGAGTATGTCCCCAATCAAAACAATCTGCAACAAGTGCGAAGCGCGAAACCGATAAATAAAAAAATGACTTTGTAATATAAAATGCTCGTATGTCCACTGCAAAATAATCTGCAACAAGGACGTAGTCCGCCGTGAAGCCATTTTTGCAGGGGATATGCGAGCGGTATGTTTCTAATAATTTGGGTTACAATGCGCAAAGCACGAAGTGAAGCCGTTTTGATGGGAATATGCGAGCGATACCGCGAAGCCTTTTTACAGGGGATATGCGAGCGACAATCTTACGAGTTTGTAAAAACATACTCCACGGCGATCAAGGCAATGCTCAGCACTGTCAGCAACACACCGACGATGAGGTTGAGCCATTTTGTTTTGACCTTGTTTGCAATAAAGGACGCAACCTGCGCAAACACCAACGTGGAAACCACGCACACCACCAACGGCACCCAATTTTGAGCAAGTCCGCCGTCTATGGCAAAGTGTCCCACTGCGCCCGTCAAGGCGGTAAAAGTCATTATAAACACGCTTGTGCCCACAGCCGTTTTTGTTTCGTAGCCGAGCACGCTTGTTAGCAACAGCAACATCATTATGCCACCGCCTGCGCCCACAAATCCGCAAATGAAGCCTATTATCAAACCGCACAGCACCGAGCGAATTATTCTGCTTTTGGACGATAGGTTGAGCATTTTGTCGTTGTCGGATCGGGGCGGGAAAAGCAAAAACCGCAAACCCAAAAAGAACATTGCAAAAATGGACACTCCGCCCATCACGTCCTCGTTTGCGCGATTGAGTATGTCGCCGACAAAGCAACCGCCGACGGTCGTGAGCACAACCACCACAAAAAGCACCCAGCTGTGTTTCAGATCGATGTTTTTGTTCCGCGCGTAAATGATCGTGGACACTCCGCTTGCCAAAACATCGCTTGCCAAAGCAATGCCAACCGCCGTGTAGGGGTTGACTTCGCAAAAAACAATGAGCATGGGACTGATCACCGCGGCCACGGACATTCCGGCAAACCCCGTGCCCAAACCCGCACCCAAGCCTGCCAAGACGCAAATAATGATATTTTTCAACATACTGTTTATTAACTATATCACATGGGAATACCCTTTGTCAAGTCGCTCGCATGTCCCCATCAAAACGGCTTCGCTTCGGACTTCGTCCTCGTTGCAGATTGTTTTGATTGGGGACACACTCGCTCTCGCCGTCACAAGGTCGTTACATTGTTTTGACTTACTGGTTTCAGGACTGTCACTCGTTGCAGATTGTTTTGATTGGGAACATACTCGCTCTGTCTATTACAAGGTCGGGACATTTTGGACTGCGGGGGTTTGGTTATTGTGCTCTTTCCGATTCGGAGCAAGGGGCATTTTCAGTCGCGCAGGCAACCTATTGCTATCACATACACGCCGTCGGCTCTTCGGTAGGAAATTTGTCCGCCCGTCAACACTATCAGCGCCGACGGCAACGCAAGCGGGCATTGAACGTCGCCCTCATTGTGTTGTTGTAGCAGTTGTTGCAACTTCAACAAATGCTGTGCGCCCTGTTCTATCTCGGTAGTGCCCAGTTTGCACTCTATCAAGGCATATCTGCCGTCTTTTAGGTGCAACACAAAGTCCGCCTCCAACCCATAGCGGTCGTGATAGTAGGAAAGCGCCCCGCCCATTTTTTGCGAGTACACCTTCAAATCGCGTGCGCAAAGGTTTTCGAACATAAACCCAAAGGTTTTGAGATCCTGCCAAAAATATTGCGGTTCTACACCCAAACTTGCCACCGCTATGGACGGATCGACAAACAAGCGCTTTTTTCCGCTACGAATAGCCGAAGCCGACCTTATTGCAGGGCACCAGGCAGGGATATCTTCCACCACAAAAAGCCTTTCCAACGCATTGATGTAGCTATCCATTGCGCCGACGGAAAGCGTGGCGCCGTTGGCATTGATATCGGCAAGAATGTTACTGTTTTTTGCAAGCGTGGCGACATTGCGCGCATAGGAGCGCAACAGCACGCGCGTTTTGGAGACATCTCGCTTTGTGCCGTCCACCGAAGAAATTTCCGTTTGGCAAATGCCGTCCACGTAGTCTTGCGCAACAAGCAGTTTGGCGCGGTCGCTTGTTATATCCAACGATGACGGCCAACCACCCCTGCAAGTTGCAAATATCAACTGCTCCACAGACAAGTCCGAATGAGCCTCGATCGCGGGCGCGCCTGCAAAAATATCCGTTAGCGAAACGGTTCCGTTGGATTCGTCCGATTCAAACAAGCTCATGGGGTACATTTTCATGCGCGAAATACGCCCAATGCCCGTGTGACTTATTTTTGTTTCGTCCACGGCGTTGGAGCCTGTCAAAACAAAAAGACCTTTGCTTTGCGAGCTGTCCACTTCGTGCCGTACGGCGTCCCACAATTGAGGCACAACTTGCCATTCGTCCAACAGGCGCGGTTTTTCGCCTGCAAGCAAAAGGGAGGGCTTTGTTTCGCCTGAAAGTTGGTAGCTTGCCAACATGTCGGAGTTTTGCAAGCTGATACTGCTTTTTGCAACCTGTTGCGCTGTGGTAGTTTTGCCACACCATTTTGGTCCCACTATCAATGTTGCGCCAAATGCCTCCAAGCGCAAACGCAATTCGTCGTCCGCCAATCGCGGTAGATATTTTTTCAATTTGGTATCTCCTTGTTGATTTAACTATAAACCATTTCAAAGCATTTGTCAAGGGCAAATGTGTATTTTTGTCGTAATTTGATGTGTATTTTTGTGGCAAATTGATGTGTGTTTTTGCGGTAATTTGTAGATAAGTTTTGCTGACAATAGGTCACTCTTATTCGGAGAAACCTACTCAAAAGGACGATAAGTGCCACATCGGTACTTGCGGGATTTGTGGTACGGACTTTGAAGAAGAACATTACGGCATGGAGAGTGACAACACTTGCGACGCTTGCAACTACGAAAACAATGTTGTAAAAGAGTTGAAGACATGGACACTGGACTTTAGTTCGACAGACACTGATTTGATTACACAAATTGGCACTTCCAGTGTTAATTCCCAAAAAACATTCATTTATGAAGGCTTGACACTTGCTTTCTTAAGTTGTAAAAAGGGAACCGTTAGCAAAAACGGGAATACTACGGAATATAAGTATCTTTATATGGACAAAACTAATGCAAGTTTTATTGCAAATTCTGAAGCAATAAATGGAATTATTACGAAAATAGAAGTAGTTGTTCCTGCTCAGGCTAGTTACAAGGCGCGCTACTATATCGAATTGTTATCAGTGGCGAAACTACAATCAGTTACAACAGGACAAGAATGTAAAAGTACAGAAGATCCTAAAAGCACACAACATGCTACTTTGGAAACAACATTTACTATTACAGCAGATGAATCTGCCAACGCCAGATTCTTCAACATATCTAATACGACGGTGGCAAACGGGCAAATTAAATCTATCACTATCTACTACTACGAATAACTCATTATATCTCATCACAATGAAAGAGGGGCGGAGATTTCTCCGCCCCATTTCATTGTAGTGGTTGTAGAATAACAGGCTCGTTTATTTAAGAATGTACAGCTGAATGGCTGTTTGCGTGCCACTATAAAATCTAAAGTACGTGGTATCATTGTTATGTTGTAAAATACAACCACCTTGACCTTTTATTTTTACATTTCCGTCTGAGAATGTAATAGTAACCGTTCCTTTCGTACCCCAATCGATACCAGTTTTACTTTGGCTACGACTGATATAATATCCCGTTTGTGATTGGATCTCGTATCCGCCGGTAACGGCAGTTATGATGAAATACGAATTTTCCACTTTGCTGTCATTAGTTATTTGGTTGTTGGTGATAGTTATACCACTCACTGCTTGGTCTTGAATTGTCGCATTACCATCAAATATATCTTTTTTGCTTTCACAAACAATTAGATATTTTCCTCCACTGACAATTTGAGACGTACTTGTAATTTTTTCGTAGTATTCTCCTGTCGGTTCCTCTCCGCCACCGGTGCTACTATGCCCCGGGCATTTATCTTTACAAACGGGATTCTGACACATCAAATCAGTACATTTGCCACAGTCCGGTTCGGAGCAGACATGTTGACAAACATGTTCAGGCTCCGGTATAGCGATACCTGTCGGCAATCTGTAAATTACCGGAACAGCATAAGTACCATTGTTGGAATTGGTATTACTTAAATTTGACTTGGAATACGGTCCGAATTTTAACGATATTGTCGTTTGATTACTTTTTTCTTGGAACAGCAATCCACGACTATTATCTTTAACATTGCAGAAATACTTGTTGCTATTGCTTATCGTCCATTTTGCGTTGTTCTCCGTTGCATCCGATAGTTTTTGGAAGTTTGTTCCACTATTATATGAGAGATAATCTTCATCGCTAAATTGCAACGTGTATTGTTCTCCCGTATTGCCAAGCGTCAAAATTGTGAAGGAATCCAACAGAGTGGTTAATTCTTCTGTTCCGCTTGCAATAGAAGTTTCAACACTTTGGAACTTCGAATCCGCAAAATTAGTCATTACATGCAATTGTCCACCAGCGGGCGCATAGGCGAATATAAGTCTGTCGCCATCTTGCAAGTCTTCAACGCTTTTCACAAGCGACCAAGTTGCGGGTTGTGGTGCATTGCAATGAGTGCATTTCCCCTCCGAATAAGAGTGACTTATTGGCTCTTCGCCAAAGAACACACGCTCGCTCAGCATGTCACATGTTACGCCATCCAGTTTGAGAGTGTACTTGGCTTGTTCTTTTTCGAACATCACAATCAAGTATTCTGTTGCGTTTTCTTCCGTTGTAGAAATTGTCACTGTTCCCGTAATTGTACTACCGGAATCTGTAAATTCGACGGCTGAACTTACGACAGATAATTTTATGTTGCCTGTTACGGTTGCGCCGTTTAACTCAATTGTACCACCACTAATTGTGATGCCTTGTTGAGCGTTGATCGTGCCTTCTAATTTGACAGTTCCATTTGCCTCAATTGACAATGCCGTTGTCAATGTCAATATGTGATCATTGGCGTTGATTAGAATTTCTTGAGTTGCACTTGCTTTCAATTCAGCGCCTTCGCCATTGTAGTCCTTGTTGAGGGTGATCGTGCCACCATTTACTGCTACTGCTTCAAAAGCGGTTGCAAGGCTATCTGTGGAAGTGCTACCTGCGGTGAATACCTTCAAACCATATCCGCAGTCTGTGCAAGGAACTCCGTTGTGTTCTGTCCAATCTACTTCAACATGGTCACATCCTGCTCTATCGCAATATTGACGGTGTCGGTCGGGGTGTTCTTCGGTGTTATACTCCCATACAAGGTTGTGACCGAGAGGCTCGCCTTTATTTTGCGTGGTGTCGACTATCCTATCTTTTTGCAACGAGGTGGCGGGAGTTTCTCTGTCAGGTTCAATCGCTTCGTCTCCATTCATATGGCCCTTACATGTGTTGCACTGCCATTGTCCGACATATGCGGGATCGTCGCAGGTGGCAGGAGTTGCAGGCAACCACTCCCAGCTGTGTCCTTTTTTGGGCGTTGTTGACTGTTCAGCATTTTGGCCACAACGTATGCAGGTGCCTTCTATTTTACCATCTTCGGTGCAGGTGGCGGGTGTTTCAACACCCTTAACAACTGTATGGTTGCAGACTTCATAGTAGATTGTAATTGAAGTTACCACCGCGTAAGATGAACCACATTTCAACGTGAAGAAAGTATAATTTTCATCGTTTTTGGCGGTCCATTCCGTAATTGTTCCTTTGTTTACAGAACCCGTTCCGGAAATTTGTTTGCTTGTATTACTAAGATACAAATTCATGCTATTTGTTTTATAAGCAATAACAATTTTTGTAATGCGCCCGGGGAATGGCTTTGTATTGTAAATGTAACCAACGGACCCTTTTGCTTGCATTCCTCCACTATTTTCGTAAACTTTGTCTGTATCAAACTCAACACCATTTATCGTGACGGGATCTCCGTCGCCACCATCATACCCACCACCAGTAACTCCGATGTTTGAAACATTCAATGTGATGTTTTGAGTAGTGACTCTCACCTCTCCGCAATCGCATTTTTCCTTTGTATATGCACCGCTTTCGTCTTGGAAGTTGTGCACTTGCTCGGTTTTGTAACCGCAAACACATTCTGCATCGTGATGAACTCTGTCGTTGTCCGCTTTCTTTTTGGCAACAAGGGTGTGGTTCTCGGTTTTTTCCGCTTCGCAACCCTCTTGTGTGCAAGTGAGTTTGTGTTGTCCTTCGCCATTATCGGTACCGGGTACAACACTCCAATTGTGGTTGTCTATTTTTTCGTATTTGCAATCGTTGCAAGTGCGGTGATGTCGACTTTCGTCCAGTTCGCTCCAATTGCTCCAATCGTGTCCTACTTCTGTCTTTGTGTAATCACAACCTTCCACCGAGCATGCTACATCGTGAGTAGTAGCCGTTTTGTTGGAATATTTAAGCGTGTGACCTACCGTTTCGGTTTGACGTCCGCAGATAGCGCACAGTTCATGGTGTCCTGCGTCGCCCTCGTTGACTATGCTGTCGTTGTGTTGAATATGTTCGCCGTTGACGTTGACAAGTGCCGTTTCGCACGTTACGCCGTCGCCTTCCAGTTTGAGCGTGTAGCCCGTAACGGAAGCGTCAAGCGCAAGCGTAGCGGACGTTGTCGTCACTTTGACTTTGGCATTGAGCGTGCCGTTTGTGACGGTAAGCGTTCCACCGCTAACGATCACGTTGCCACCATTGACCGCAAGTGTTTTTTTGCCAAGGTCGAGCGTAACAGTGCCTTTGTTGGGCAAAGCGAGCGTTGTCTCCGTACTGTCGCTGAGCAATTTGACGGTTGCCGTTGTGCCTTCGGCGATCTTTGCAAACGCTTCTGTCAACGACACATAAAATGTCTCTTTGCCGTCGATCGTCACGCTGACATTTTGTCTGCTTGCACCGCATTTGCACTTTGTTCCGTCTTCTTGGTCGAAGGTGTGTTCCGTGCGGTCGTATTCTTGTCCACAACTTGTGCAATAATTCCAGTGATCAGCGGAGTCGAACGTTTCTTTGGTTGTGCAAGCCTCTTCCTTGGTGGCTTTTTCGGTGCCCTCGGCACAGGTTTTGCAGGTGTAGACGTGAACTCTTTCGTCGCCGTCTTTGTGAACGGGTTTGCCTGTTAAGTCGTGCTTCAATTGCGTAGAGGCTTCTTCGATTTCGATTGTTGTCGTTTGCTCTCCCGTCACGTTGAGTGTGTCAAGTTCGGGTTGAGGAAGCTCGTTTTTGATTTTTTCAACATCGATTGTTGCCGTGTAGGTCGTGTAAGCATTGCGTTGGCAAGTTGCGTCCACTCTACTTCCGGCAACACCTTCAACTTCGATCGTGCAAACATGCTCTTCGTCGGTTTCGCAAACAAGGTGCAATATTGCGGTTGTTTCGTTCCAAGTCCAGCATTCATCGGCAAGCTTCCAAACGTGTCCATTGGCAGGTTTAATGACGGTACTGTCGTCAAGACGGTTGCCTTCCTCGTCGAACTTGCCGTCGCATTGATCGCACTTGTTGTACCCTATGTTACCGGGTTTGTCGCAAGTGGGTTGCGCTTCGGGCACCCAGGTAAACTTGTGGTTGTGGTCGGTTTTGTATACCACCGAAATGGAAACTATCTCAACCTGACCATTAGTGCCAGTTTTACTGTTACCGCCTGCCGCGGAGAACGTTATCGATTTTTCTTCGTCAACAGGATAGGGGGTTTGGGACTCCACCTCCTCAGCACCATGTGCAAGATAACCCGCATTATTAGTTTTGTAAATAATAGTTACCGAAACCAAAACAAAACCGTCTTTTGCAGTGATCGTAAACTCGCCGTTGTCAGAGTGATAAATTTTCCAGATTTGCGGTTTTGATTCACTAGATTCTTGTTTTTTATAGGTTCCGGTATACGTTCCCTGTGAAGCTGAAACGGAAATTGCAGAATTAAGATCGAATTCTGTGTAAAGCGGACTAGGCTTGGTTCCCGTTGTTTCCGTCCATTTGTCTCTTTCCGCAATTTCTTGTATTGTTTTTGTAACCGTTTCATCACTTGGTACACCGTAGTCTCCCACCGTGATAGTTATGGTTGTTGCCTCCACAACATTGAAGCTGTACACGCCGTTTTTGTCTGCAACAAGATTTTCACCGTTTATCGTGACAGAAACAAGCTTGCCACCAGTGACGGTCACCTTAAACTTTACTTCCGTGCCAACAGGTTGCTCTTGCGTTCTCTCAAACGCACCGCCTTCTTCATCGGTGATCGTAACAGTTGAGCCTGCCACCTCACTACTATTGTCGTTGACGGTGATAGCGTAGTTGGGCAAGGAGTAGCTTTCCAACTTGCAAACGTTTTTGCCGTTTGTTTCGAAAAACTCAAAGCCATAATCCGAAAAATATTTCAGTTTGTCGCCGTTGCCACTGATCGTGACTTGGGCACCGTTTCTGATGTCGTTGTATGTTACTTTGCCGTTGAGGTCGATACCGTAACCTTCAAAGCTGTATGCTTCGTCGCCATCGATATAGATCCAAAGGTTATACCAAGCACCACTATCGTTGGTACCGGTTTGTTTTTTGTAGACAAAACCTGTGAACACAAATGTATCCGTTGCCTTGGGTTTGAAACTGCCCTTTTGGACTGCATCGAGAATATCCTTTTGAGCAAATTCTTGCGAGCACTCGGTGCAGACATTGTTTTCGATCGTGCAATCTTCCGTTACGGTTTGGTTGCAATCGGGGCATGTGTAGGTGTGTTGCCAATCGTCTGCGTAAGAGATATCTTCACCACGGGTGTGCGCAACGGGAGATTTGTTGTTTCCGCATACGGTACATTGCTCGTGATGTTGCGTGTCGTCATCCGAAACAAATTTGTAGCTGTGCTCCACTCCCTTGGTTTCGCCCACGGTGATGTTGGCTTGGTCGCAGGTGGTGCCTTTGATCTTGAACGTGTAGTCGCCCTGTGGCAAAACAAGCGCACCGCCCTTGTTGTAGACAATTGTGCCTACTGCAAAGGTCGTTCCGCCCGTAACCGTCAACGAACCGTCTACTTGCAAGGTGCCCTTTTCAAAGTGCACAGCGTGATTTGCAAGGTTTATGGTCACGTTGTAGCCGGCAGGGACGATTATCGTGTCTTCTGCCGTACTGCTACGGTCGTGCGTAAGGGTGATAGTATAAGTTTTGGATATGTCTCCGTGCTTGGATATCAGATCGAACGCCTCGGCAATGGTCGGCGCAAAGTAGGTGTTGTTCTTGTCGTCTACAATGCTCACTTCAAAGAACTTGTGTCCGCAAGTTGTGCAGAAGCCGTCGTTTGCATCTTTGTCGAAGCTGTGCTTCTCGTAGCCAAACTGCTCTTCGCAGAATTGGCAAACTTGCCAGTGATGATCTGCGTCGGCGTAGAAGCCTTTTTTCAAGCCGTGAGTGGCGTCGTGTTTGTCGTCGCCACCGTCGGGCGTACATTCTTCTTCTTTTACCGCCTTGAACTTGCAATCTTTACAAGTCTTGGTGTGATAGCCGTCTTTGGTCGATTTTTCGTACTGCCATACGTGCTCGGTCACACCCGTTTTGTGTTCGGGGTTGTATTCGCACTCGTACCAGTGGTTTGTTCCGTCGAACGACCACTCTTCCTTGTACTTGTGGTTTGTTTCGTCTATTTGCGTTTCGATGTCGCCCCAATCGGCAGGCACCTTGACGCCGTCCTTTTCCACAAAGTATTTTTCACATTCGGAACATTGATAATATTCCTTGTTGCCCTTATTTGAGCAGGTCGCTTGCACGGCGGGGTGCTTTTCGCCATAGACGTGCTCGGCAAGGGGCAATGTTTGCGTAAACGTTTGCGAAGGAGCCGTTACACCACCAACAGTGGCGTCCTTTTCGAGACGGTATTCCACCTTGCCTTGTTCCACGCAGGAAGAAGGCGTGCGGTGTTGCTCGATCAGTTTTACTTCCACTTGTTCGGTGTGTCCGCACACGTTACAACTGAAATGCGCAGTGGCTGTTTTGAAAGTCTTTTCGTCCCAAGTCCAATTGTCAAACTTGTAGGTGTGCGCCAGTTTGTCCAGCACAAGCTCGTTGGCTTGAACTTCCTTTTTGACGCCGTTTTCGTCAACAAACAACTTGTGGCAATCGGCGCATTGATAGTGAGCGTCAGTACCCGTAGCCGTGCAGGTGGGTTCCTGCTTGGGAATGAGCGTGCCGTAGGTGTGTCCCTTGGCAGGTTCGTCCTCGGTGCGCGTGGCTTGGCAACGCGTGCATGTGAAGGTGCGTGTGCCCGTGTCCTCGCATGTGGGCGGAGTGGTTACCTGACCGTTGTTCCAAGTGTGGTCGAGTTGCGCGTCGTTGACGGTGACGTCTACGTCGTTGCAGTGCAAGCTTGCTTTTAGCGCGATTTGGTAGTTACCGCTGACGCCGTCAAGCACAAGTTTTCCGCCGTTGAACTGCACCTTGCCGTCGAGCGTGCCGTTTGTCAACGTTACGTTGGCGTTGCCCTCCACCACAAGACGATAACTGCCCATATTGATGCCGAAACCGCTCATATTCAACGTGACGTCGATGTCGCCGTCAAATGTTACGTCGGCTGTTGCTCCGCGGTCGTCGGTGAGAACTATCGTTGCGGGGGTTGTGGGATAGTTTTGCTTGATGTAGTTGAGCGCTTCGGCAAGGTTTGCAACTTGGTGGTCGGTGGCGCCTTCCACTTGCACTATTATCTCGCTGACCTCTTTGCCACACTCGGTGCATTGCTTACTGCCCGCTTGCAGAGCGTGAGGCTCGTGCGTCAAATCTCCCGAGCAGACGGTGCACTTATGCCAGTGATAGTCGCCGTCGAACTGCCATGCTTGGGCAGGGGTGCACTCTTCCGTTTTGTTGTAGTCGCAACGGGCGCATGTAACAGTGTGATGAACGCCGTCCTTGTCGGACGTGTAGATGAAACTGTGTCCGAGAGGCGCGGTGTTTTTGGGCTCGATAAGCGTCGCTCCGCAATCGGCGCAACGCCAACCTTCCGTCTTTCCGCCGTGCGTGCAATCTGCGGGGATGGGTTCTATTTTTTGACGATTGTTGTGACCTGTGGCGGGCAAAACGACGGGTTTGTCTATTTGCTTTTCGCACTCCATATCCTCAAAAAGCTTGTTGCAACGCGTGCACTTGTAGTATGTTTCGAAACCGCTGTTTGTGCAGTCGGGCGCTTTGCCCTCTACTTTTTGCGGGGTGTGTCCCAGTGCGTTGAGAACAAGCGCGTCTTCGTCAACGGGTTGTTTGCCCTCGTCGAAGAACTGCTTGCATTGCGCGCATTGATAGTACGCTATGTGACCTGCCTGCTCGCAGTTCGGCTCTACCCTTTCAACCAAACGACCGAAACTGTGTGCAAGCTTGGGCAATGTTTGCGTAAAGCTCTCCGTGCAATCGTCGTTTTGGCAGGTAAACGTCTTGACGCCTTCCTGTTGGCAAGTGGCTTCCGTCGTCACAACGCCGTTGTCGTAGTTGTGAGCAAGTTTAGGCAATTTTTGCGTGTAACTTTCCGAGCAGCCGTCGTTTTGGCAGGTAAACGTCTTGACGCCGTCATGTTGACAAGTGGCTTCCGTCGTCACAACGCCGTCATCGAAGTTGTGAGCAAGAGGAGCGATTACCAGATCGCTGTCCTGCACGATGTAGCCTTCTTCGTTCAACTTGGTACCGCAGTTATCTTTGCACAGCCAGTATTCCTTGGTGCCTTCGCTGTGACAAGTGGGATCTACTTGCGTCACATGCGTTCCCTTGGCATGCTGACCTGTCGCCTCGATATCCTCGGGGCGCGTTGCTGTTTTACAAACAGTACAGGTGTACGTTTTGACGCCCTTTTGAGTGCAGGTTGGCTCCGTCGTCACCTTGCCCTCATCCCAGACGTGGTCTTGCGTGATGGGAAGAGTGCGTTCTTCCGTTTGTCCGCAGACTTTACATCTGTAAACTGCCGTTCCTGTTTCGGCACAGGTGGCGGGTTTGGTTATCTGACCGTTGTCCCACGAGTGCCCTTTTGCGCAGGGATCTTGGTTTTCGGAACACGCCGTAACCGTAAGGGCGACGACCGAAACAAGCAAGATCGCGAGCAAAATTCGGATAGCTTTTTTCATTGCGTTTTCTCCTTATAAAATTTTGTTTTTTGCAAAAAAAACACTGTCAAGGGATAAATTTGTCCCTTTGACAGTGTTATAATGGCGTATTTTTAGTGCAAAAATCAACCCGCGTTAAAACCGATGTTTCACGCTCGATACCCAAAATATATTGCTTGTTTCGTTTGAAGAATAACGCGCGCATGTTACCTCCAAAAATCCTCAAGAAAATATTTTGTTGCTAATTACTTATATATTATATCAACCTTTGAAATATTGTCAATAGTTACAACAATTTTTTCGACAAAAATTTCTGCGACAAGTCCTTTTTGCATAACTTTGTTTGCGCTAAACATACTATCCGCAGGAGGAATTATGCAAACCAAACAAAATTACAAAGAAGAACGCACCGATCTGATAGTCGGCATACTTGTTATCGTTGCGGTAATGGCGCTGTTTGTGTTGATGATATCCACAATTGGCAGAAACATGCGAAAATACACCGAAGTGCGCTATTCGGGACAAATCACCTACGACGGCACCGCTCAACGCGGAAAGCAACAAACTTTTACCTACGCGCCCGCCCGTCCCGTTGCAGATGGGGAACAGGTGATATGGAAGGTAAACGGCGAACAGGTTTTTGAGGGAGTTTACGCCCAAGACCAACCGATATCCTTCGACTACACTCCCGACCAAAGCGGTAGGTTGGAAATCTGCGCGCAGGCGGGAAACAACATTCAGACCGCAGTTCTCGATGTGGAGCGTCCGCGCCTTACGCTTACCCTGCCCGACTACACCGTCGTTTACGGAGAACCTCTTCCGCAACTGTCGCCCAACGTTACGGGCTTTGTGGACGAGGAAGAACAAACAAACTTTTGCTACGACGCCAAGTGCACTATCGGGTGCGACAAACCCGACGTGGGCGTGTACTCTATCCGAACGGAAGCCCCTTGCGAATATCTCGACTACGAAACGGAGTGCAGTTTCGGCACCCTCACGGTGCTTCCGCGCGAACTGGCGGTAGTAAACGACTTTGTAAAGACTTACGATTCCACCAACTATATTCAATCGCCCGACATCCGACTGGAAGGCGTTGTGGATGGGGACGACGTGTATGCGCAGTGCGACAGGCTGTACTTTGACAACAAAAACGTCGGAATGGGCAAGACCGTGTTGCTGGGGAGCATAGAACTGCTGGGCGAGGACGGCGACAACTACTTTTTGCCCGATTTCGGCACAGGAACCATTGCTCCGCGCGGAATTGTGCTGGAAGGGCTATCGGTAAAGGACAAGTACTTTGACGGCACCACCAAGGCGCAATTGAACAGCGCAGGCACCCTCAACGGCGTGTGCGAGGGGGACAGCGTGGCAATTGGCAACATATCGGTGAGCTTTGACGAGGCAGGCGTGGGCAAACACAACGTGATAACGCAAAACATCACCCTTATCGGCGCAGACAAAAGCAACTACACCGTTGTGGGAGTAAAAACAAATCAAGCGGAAATTTTGCAAACGGAACAAAACTTTTGGGACAAGTTGCTCAACAGAGAACCTGTCAGCCCCACCGCGGTAGGCGTCGGCAGATAACGCCGATGATCGACGGGCACGCGCTCGATCGTTGGGCGCGTCCTGCCAAACGTCATATAACGCTTTGCATTGACAAAAATCCCGACGGACAGACAAAACTTTTGACGGGTAAAATGTATTGCAAAATATCTGTTGGTGTTGTATAATAAATCTATTGCCGTGTAGGTCACAAAAGGAGTATCTTGTATGTTTAAGACGCGCAGAATTTTGCAATTGATCGTGGGCGCACTGTCGCTTTTGACGGTGTTGGCGCTGATCTGCCTGTCCGTTGTCATAGGCGTCGTGGCTGTGTTCCCGGAAATTTCCGCTTCTGCCAACGCACGACTTGACGTTTACCGAAACGGTCTGCACCTCATTGCGGGGTATTTGAACCTCGGACAAAGCTACATCGTACCGCTGTTGATGTATGTGTTGCCGTCGTTGTTGCTTGTGGCAGGCGGAATTATGCTCATTTGGAAAAACGGCAAACAACCCATGTACATCACCGCGCTGTCCCTTGTTGCGGCGGGCGAATTGGTGATAGCGATGTTTTCGATACTGTGCGCGGGCGAATTGGTGGGAGAAAACGCCACCGCTTTGATCTGCGTGTGCGTCCTTTTGCTTGCCGTTTACGGCGCGTTGATAAGTTGCGCGCTGTGCCTCAAACCCAAAAAAGTTGGCGAAAACGCCGAAACGGTTGAGGAACAGACGGAGGAAGGCACGACCGCGGAGGCAATGCCCGTACAACAGGACGAAGAGGCGACAGTCGAAACGGCGCAAAACGAGGAAAAAGTGGAAGATATCGACGAGGACGAGGACGACGAAGAGGACGACCTTGACGACGAGGATCTTGACGAGAACGGCGAAGATGAACTTGACGACGCAGAACTTGACGGTGAGAATATCGACAACGAGGAACCCGTCAGCGAGGAACTCGACAGCGACGTAACGCTCGTTGACGAGCGGGCAACGTCAAAGGAACAAGAAACGGAAGAAACGGTTGCCAACGTCCCCGTGGCGGATATCGACGTACCGCAAGCGGTCGCCGAAGAACCCGAGCAGGAAGCCGTTGTCGCCGACGAAAACAGCGAAACGGCGCCCGTTATTGAGCAGACGGAACAGCAACAAAGCCAAACGACGGAAACCGTGAAAACACAGCAGAAACAAAGCACCTCTTCCGAGCCGTCGCTACGCGAGATGTTGACGGAGATCTACTCCAAACCGCAAAGCAACGGGACCGTTACCAAATTGGACATGATACAAATGCTCTACGACAACAAAAAGATAACGCACGACGAATACGTTAAATTGATTGATTGGTTCTTCGGCAAATAAACAGCCGATTTGCACAATAGACGTTCGCGCTAACATCTTTATACAAAATGACGTCAAAAACGACTTGACAACATGATCTCAATGCAAATAGACGTCAAAAAAACGTGAAAAATTGGTCCAACGCAATGGACAACAAAGGGGCTGTCGCATTGTTCGCATACACGATAAAAAAATGAATAATTATACAAAAAAGCGACTTGAAATCAATATTTTTCAAGCCGTTTTTGATGTCGTTTTGTAAAAAAAATGTTTAATGCGACAGTCCCTTTTTTGTATAAATATTCTTTTTGCCGTTTTGCTTTTGGCGCGACAGCCTGTTTTGATTTTGCGCGAGCACAACTTGCAAAATCGAAATTATCACAGCTTGGTTATGTAACAATCGTTGGTCGTTCCTCTGTTTACGGGAAGGAAGCTGTTGCCGTCCAACGTGATCCAAAAGTTTCCTAAATCGTCACGATAGGCTGTGGCAATTTGGTCGAAATGAAGATTGTTATACGGACCTGTGGTTGCCTGTCCCCAGTATTTGAGGTAACGCGTCGAGCCGTTTTCCAACACCGTGATGACTTCTTCGCCGTCACCCGAACCGCCACTCGAACCGCCGTCACTGCTTTTGAAGGGCGAGTGTTTGATAAGTTTGTACACAACCCAAAGTATCAGGCACACAACGGCAAACGCAAGGAGCACCGCAATGAAGGTGGACAGCCACAACACCACTATCGAAACGATAAATTTTGTTACATAGTGACCGAAAAGGTTGAACCACCTGCCCAAAAGCAATACAAGTGCGTAAATTATCAACGACACCCAAGGCGCCACGACATACAAAATGACGTTAGCGGTACCGCCCAACATATCACCATTAAGGGAACACAACATTGTGTAAAATATACCAATACCCACAACGCATGCAATGCCGACAACATAAAGCGCTATTCTTGCGCCCTTTTTTAGGTTGAAATTAGACGCGGCAAAGTACATAAACAATGTCGGGACCATATTCGCAACACCCATTGCAAATACCATTGTGGTAAATTCCATATCCCCACCATTGCCAAACAACGCGGGAATGGGATGTCCGAACACGCCAAACATCAGCAAAAACGACACGACCAGCGTCAAGCCGTAGATCACAGCCAAGATAATGGACATGACTAACTCGCCTTTGCTCAGGTAACTATCTTCTGCATAATCTCTTTTACTCATAAGTACCTCCAAATAAAATTTTGTTTACAACAAACACTTGCTGTTTATAAACGTATTATAACAATCAAAAATGTGCGTGTCAAGCAAAAATCAAGAATTTCTTGTTTTCGACTTTATAGCAATAAATAATTTCTTGTTTTATTTGTTATCGCATACTTTTTTTAGTATAATTCGATTATGATATACAACAAACTAAAAGAGCTTCGAACGGAACGGGGTTGGCGACAAAAAGACGTTGCGGAAAAGTTGGGTATCAGCGTGCAGGTTTACGGCAATTACGAAAATTGGATAAACCGACCTGATCCCGAAATGCTGTGCAAAATGGCAGACCTGTTCGGCGTTACCGTAGACTACATCCTCGGACGCGAGGACGAAACGGGCGGAACGGGCGGAACAAGCTGGAACGGAACGGTGCTGGCGTCTAAACAAATCATTTCAAAACATGGTTGCGACGCCGACAAACACTCACAAGCCGAAAAAGCGTTGAACGAATTGCTCGGCATGCCCGACGACGAAGAACAAGAGGAACCGAACGGCACAAAAGCACAGCTTATCGCCGTGATAGACGAGCTGAACGAGGAACAGCGTCAACTTTTGTTGGAAGTTGCACGGCAAATGATAAAAAAGTGACGTACAGACAAAAATAAAGCAGTAGATAAATCAAAAATAAACTTTAACGAAAAATAAAATCAACGATATCCTTAAACGGGAAAAATAAACTTTAACAGAAAAATAGCCTTAAACGGCAAAGAATAAAATAACTTAAACATCAAACAAATCAAGATACATTAAACGGGAAGAAAACAAAAATAAACTTTGGCGGAAAATAGCCCTAAACTGCTATGAACCCCAAAACTTAAACGAAAGAAAATTAAAGAATACCCTTAAACGGGGACAAATAAACTTAAACAAAAAATAGCCTTGAACGGCAAAAAACAAGATAACATAAACATCAAACAAATCAAGATAACATTAAACGGAAAGCAATCAAAAAATCAACTTTAACGGAAAAAGCATTAAACCGAAAGTAATCAAAAAAACAAACTTTAACAACAGACAAATCAAAAAAAATAAATTTCAAACAAGGCGACTTATACATCAAACAAATCAAAAATAACAACATGGGGGCTGTTTCTATTGGGTATTACCAAACGAAACAGCCCCTTTGTTTTGAAAAATATTGTTCGCTCCTGCGCGAAACGTCGCAATGTGAAAGCAACTAAATGCGCGTTTACATCTATGTTTTCCATTGCCACGACGCTTTTTTGCAGAAGCCTATTATCTGGGTAGCGAGGGCGACAAATTGCGTCGCATGTTGCCCGCGCCGAACAGACGCGGAGCCTATCTGTGACGGTAGGGCTTTTTGAAGCGAGGCTCATTGAGTATTTCGCCCAAAATCATTGCCTTTACCACACCGGAATAATCGTTATTCTCGTTGTTTTGCACTTCGTAGGCAATGTCGTGAGCAATGAAACGAACTCCGTCCAAATCGGCACATCCTTCGTCATCGATATCGCCGAGCGATCCCACTATTTCTTCGTAGTGTTCTTCTTCGCCCTTGTGTTGATGCGCGCGTGCGTCGGCTACATGCAAAGCGTGTTTATCTGCCTCCGTTTCGGCTTTCTTTTGGCGAAGTTTTTCAAGGTAGGGGTGCACCACCTCGGCAGAGGACTCTGCGGTTGCGCTCGATTGCGTACTGCCCGTCCCGTTGCTTTTCTTTTTGGCGATGTTGATGCGAGCAAACACCAATGCAATGATGACTACCATGGCAAAGAACATCGAAAAGCCCACTACCAAAAATATCGTAAACGTTCCGTCCATACTTGTTGCCCGACTGTTACTTCTTGGCGGGTTTTCCGTCCGAACCGTCACCCGTTCCGCTGATAGCGTTGCGCATAGCGGTGTCCGCTTGAATGTTTTGCAATTGATAGTAGTCCATTACGCCCAAATTTCCGTTCCTGAACGCTTCGGCAATGGCTTTGGGAATTTCCGCTTCCGCCTCCACGACTTTGGCGCGCATTTCCTGCGTGTGAGCCTTCATTTCCTGCTCCGTTGCAATAGCCATGGCGCGACGTTCCTCGGCATTGGCTTGCGCGATGCGTTTGTCCGCTTCTGCCTGATCCATTTGCAGTTGCGCACCGATGTTTCTGCCAACGTCCACGTCGGCGATGTCGATACTCAATATTTCGTACGCGGTACCTGCGTCAAGTCCCTTTTTGAGGACGGTTTTGCTGATAAGGTCGGGGTTTTCCAACACTTCCTTGTGATACTCGGCAGAGCCTACCGTTGTGACAATGCCTTCGCCAACGCGGGCAATGATAGTTTCCTCTCCCGCACCGCCGATAAGACGGCTGATATTGGCACGCACCGTAACGCGCGCCTTTACGCGCAATTCGATACCGTTTTTGGCAATGGCGGATATCACGGGCGTTTCGATGACTTTGGGATTGACGGACACCCTGACGGCGTTCAACACGTCGCGTCCCGCAAGGTCGATGGCTTTTGCCGATTGCAAAGAAAGTTCTATGTTGGCGCTGTGCGCAGAAATGAGCGCGTTTACCACATTGCTGATGTTACCGCCCGCCATTACATGACTTTCCAGTTCGGCAATGTCTATGTCCAAACCTGCTTTGCGTGCGCGAATGTACACGTCTATCAACATGCGGTACTTGATACGGCGCATTTTCATGCCCACCAAACGTCCCATTGACACATGAGCGTTGCTCACCGCCGCGATAAACCAAGTGCCGATAGGCAAAAATATCAACAAAATAATGACAAGCGCTATCACGACGATAAGCGCAATTGCCCAGCCGGGAAAATCTACCGAGCCTTCTGCCAAAAGCGTCAAAAATGTATTCAAAGTTTTACTCCTCCTTTATGTTTGTTACCGATATGCGTTGACCTTCCACTTTGACAACGCACACATTACTGCCCTTTTCGATGTAGCCATCGCACACCACGTCCACCGTTTCCCCGTCGAAGGTGGCTCTTCCCACGGGGTGAAGAATCGTTTCCGTTACTCCGCACTTGCCGACAAGGTAGGAAAAATCTTTTGTTCCCTCCGTCTTGCCCGTAGGCACCGCGCTGTCGGTGTGGAACAGCGCCGTCTTGGCAAGTCGCGTCTTGGTGATGAGCCTTGAAAACACCCAAAACATCAATATGAACAATACCAATGCAATGAGCACCATATACAACAGCATGAGAAGGTCTCCGCCGTATATCATCCTGAGCACAATGCCCGCCACTATCAAAATGACTCCGCTTATACCGCAGGCGCCGAACCCGGGCACGAACATCTCGATTGCGCAAAGAATGATCCCCAACGCAAACAGCGCTATCGTCCAGCCGTTCATTTGCGTGAACAGCCGAGCAAAACTACTGTCGGCAAAGCCTTCCATCATAAGCGCAAAAAAATTCATTGTTTCTCCTTTTATTCAATATACGGTTGAAGCAAGCCTATCGTTCCGTCGTTGCGACGATACACCGCTTCTACATTGCCCGTTTCCTCGTTGACGAACAAATAAAACGCGTGGTCTACGAGTTCGAGGTTTTCCGCCGCCTCAACGGCAGACATTCTGCCCACCGCAAAACGCTTTACCTTTGCAATGGTGAGAGGCGTCACGTCTACGTCGGAAACAAATTCGTACTCCGCGGGAGCCTGAGGCAGTTTGTAAGATTTGTTGAGCTTTTCGCGGTGCTTGACAAGTTGCCTTTCCAACTTGGGCAAACATGCGTCGATGTTGTAGTACATTGTGTCGCCCACTACTTCCGAACGAATGTATGTACCGTGATAGTTGATGGAAATTTCCATTTTGCATTGCCTGCCCAGATCCGTCATTACGATTTTGCACGGCGTATCCTTGTCGGGGAAGTATTTGTCAAGACGCTTGGTCTTGCCTTCCAAAATTCTTTCCAGTCTGTCCGTTACGCGATAGTTTTTTGCTGTAATTTCCAGTTTCATATTGTACCTCCGTTTGTTACATTGGAAAACTCGGTAATATTTTCTCCAAATTTTCCTAAATAAAGTATATCACAACCGTATAATTTTTCAAGACCATTGGCGCAAAAATATCATACTTTTTTTATTGGGCAGACATAAATAAAATTTTAAGTGTTTATATCAGTTCTACACAAAGCGTCGGGACGTGAAAAAACAAAATATAAAAATCGATCCGCGCGGGGCGACGCCGAACACCGCCGAACAGATTTCTGTTTATCAAGGCTTGTTTACATAATTCTCTTTGTATGTGTTGTTTTTTTAGCGCGTGCTATTTGCAATGTTTGTCTTTGAAAAGAGCAAGAACGTTGTTACTGACTGCGTTTACATACACACTCTCATTTAAATTAACATTGACATTTGCATTTTCATTATCATTTACATTAGTTCCGTTTTGTTATTTTTTGAAAGCGTGGGCATTGCACCAAAACCAGTTGTCCCCCCCCCCAAAATGTCACTTACCTGAACCAACACTATTATAGCGGGGAAAATATGTCTCCGCGAATAGGGGCGGGCGGTCGGGGACCTTATTCTACCGGGAGCGAGGGTGTTTCGCGCAAAATAATCTGCAACGAGGGACTGTCGATTCGCATAAACGACTAAAAAATGGATATTTACATAAAAAAAACGGCGTGAAACAAGAAAGTTTCAAGCCGTTTTTGATGCAATTTTGCATAAAAATTATGATACGACAGTTCAGGTACGGTAAGTTCAAAAATATCTCGTACCTGCACCAACACTATTGTAGCGCGAAAAATATGTCTCCGCGAATAGGGGTGGGCGGTCGGGGCCCTTGTAACAGATAGAGCGAGTGTATCCCCTGTAAAATAATCTGCAACGAGGGACTGTCGCGTTTGATTGTACAAGCAACTAAAAACATACAATACGACAGTCCCGAAGCGAAGCCTTTTTGCGCGGAATACCCGAGCGACGCCTTAACGTCTGTAAAATATAATTTCTCCGCCTATCGAGTCTACCAACACGTTGTCGCCCTTGTTGAT
>CANQJK010000004.1 GCA_947624235.1 uncultured Clostridia bacterium
TTATCGTCCAGTCCGCGCTCTTTCAAAAAGGCATTGAACTCGGCGGAAAGTTGCTCTGCGGAATATTCGGCGGGCTGTGTGGCGGTATCTGCGTTGTGCGCACGGATATTTGCCTGCGTTTTTGCACGGACCTCGGCTATTTTCCTTGCAGTGTCGGCGTTTGCGTTTTTGGCGCCACGTTTGATGCTCTCTATGACAAAACGGAACTTTGCTTTGATACCTTTTGTGTGCAAAAATTCGCGGAACTCCTTGTTTTCCTCGGAATTTTTGACGGCTTCGATATTCGCCTTGTCCTGTTCGTGTTGACGGCGGGCGTTGTCTCCCATTTGCACAAACGCCACCTTGAATTTTGCAACTATCCCTTTGGTATGGCAAAATTCTTCAAATTGTTTTGTGATTTCTTCCTGACTGACCGCATAGTCTGCATTGTAGTTTTCCATTTTCTTTCTCCTTATTTCAATTATTTTTTGGTTTTTTTGAGAGTGTTTAAGGAGTATCTCAAATTGCTCCGCGTAGGTCTTTGCCGACAGAAATTCGTTAAGGTCGTCCGTGGTGAGCGATCCGTCGTCATTTTTCATGCACCCCCCCCCTATACAAGGCTTGTTTTGTTAAGTATCACGTTGCTGACGGCGCCAAGTCCCGTGGCGAACAGCGTACCGCCCGCAACACAGAGAATGACGTTGAACGCGCCCGAATTAAGTGGCGTCATCATGGGGATCATCGTGAACAAGAGCATACCAACCGCGAGAGAACCGAGGATAGAGAGCCAAAGTCTTTGCTTCCCGACGGTCGCAAGCGTCAAGGCAATGGACACAAACACGAGCGCAAAGAAGACCTTGCTTATCATGCAAGCGACGATTCCGCCCGCGCTTGCTCCTACCGCCGTGACGTCGAAGGAAAGCCCTGCTATCCCGCCACCGATCATTGCGCCCACAAAATAGAGTACAAACATTCCTGCCGACGCCACAAACAGCACAATGGTTTTGGAAAGGACGTAATCGAGCTTCTTGGAGCGCACCGTAAACAGGTTCTTGACGTATCCGCTTTTGAAGTCCTCGCCAACGAACAGGCAGACGAAGATCGCCACAAGGAAGTACAGGAGATTGATATTGCACATACTTGTCAAATCCATGCTCATAGCACCGCCCGTCGAGCCGATCGCCTGCCACACGTTGGAAAATGTTTCGATTGTTTCTTCCGCGCCCGTCTGCGGGTTTACCGTCGTTCCGCCCACAAAAGAAGTCATCACGAGTATAAGAATAGGTAGTGCAAGGCTCACGCCGAGCATAATGTATATGGTGGGCATTGTGAACATCCTGCGGAAGTCCACTTTGAGCATGGTTTTCAGGCGTTTTGCGAAGTCGCTGTTTTTGACGTTTGCGTTCATTTTCTCCCCTCCTGCATCAGATCGATATAGTACTCTTCGAGGCTTATCTTCGCCGTGCGTATCTCGCCAACGGCAATGTCGAAGTTTTCAAACAAATACTTTGCCACCGTCTCCGCATTCGCCCCATAGACGCGGATCTCGTTCGTCTGCTCGTCGATATCCGCCCGTCCGAACGCCCGTTCCAAAATCGCCCGCGTCTTTTCGACCTCGTTCGTTTTGATGGCGACATATGTCGGACAATCGGCGTTGAGTTGTTCGGCCGTCATCTCCTTTAACAGCTTTCCGCCACGAATAATGCCGTAATGGGTGGCGATTTTTTCCAATTCGCCCAAGATATGTGAGGAAATGAGAACGGTTGTACCGCGGTGAGAAAGGTCGGTCAATATCTCTCGCATAATGCGCATGCCGTCGGCGTCCAACCCGTTGATAGGCTCGTCAAGAACGAGAAGCGCAGGATTCCCGAGCAGTGCAAAAGCAATGCCGATACGTTGTTTCATGCCGAGCGAGCAGTTTTTGAATTTGTTGCTTGCCGCGCCGTCCATGCGAACGAGGTGAAGTACGCGCCGTATTTGTTCGTCCTCGTTCTTTATTCCGAGGTTTGCGGCTTGCAATTTCATGTTGTTCCAGACGGAGTAGTTGGGAAAGCAACCGGGCGCTTCGATCAAAACACCGATTTGAGAGCGAACGGTCTGATCTCTATGGTCTTTGCCCCAAAGTTTTATCTCTCCGCCACTCGGTTGAATAAGTCCGCAAATAAGCTTTTCCGTCGTCGATTTTCCGCTCCCGTTCTCGCCGATAAAGCCGTAGATCGCTCCCTGTGGCACGGTCATATTCAAACCGTCCACCGCACGTTTTTCTCCGAAAGTCTTTGTCAGATTTCTGATTTCGATTGCGTTCATAATGACACCCCCTTAATACACGTCCCTGCGGTACAAAACAACCGCACCGAGGACATTATAGACGATCGCCCACGCGACAGAGCAAACAAGGCATACGAGTACGGACAAGAAGTTTGCCGAAAGGCAGGCGTACACCGACGAACCGTACAGGAAGATGTTTAGGGCAGACGTGTTGCCCAGCAGTGACGCCACGCCGATGACGGGGATACCCGTGCCGAGGACGAAACAGAGCGCAATGGAAATGCCGAACTTCCTGCGGAAGATAATGTTGATAAAAGTGTACAGGCTCGCCCAACCGAGGCTCATGACAATTTTACCCAAAATGGCGCAAAGGAGAGAACCTGCGTTGATCGCAAAAGGAAGTCCCGTTGCCGCCCCCGAAATCATTCCGCCTATAAGGTAGGTAAAGCACATACACACCATAGAGAACGCGGAGACAAGCGTTTTTGAAATGATATAGTCCTCTTTTTTGGCGTGTGTGGTAAACAGTTGCTTGACGTAACCGCTACGATAGTCGTGTCCGATAAAGATAGACACCATGATACCGCCGAAGATAAACACCATGTTCATGTTGGCGTACTCGCCCATGTCGTGAACGATATACAGCGGGCTGTCTGCGGCGATTATCTGCCAAGCGTTTGTAAACATTCCCGCCGTTTCGCCTTCGCCCATTGCCCCCATAGATACAAGCGCGGGAATTATAGCCGCGATCACTATGAAGATGTAAAATAGCGGTGTATGAAACAGGCGGTAGAAGTCCACGCCGAGCATGCCTTTGAGCCGTTCAAAAAAGCGCGGTTTCTCAAATTTTAACGTTTTTGTGTTTTCCATGTTACACAGCCTCCTTTCCGCTCATGAGGGAAACATAGTATTCTTCCAGCCCGATCTTGTGCTTTTTCAACTCGCTCGGCGCAAAGCCGTTTTGCATAAGAAAGGCTGAGAGCTTTGCCGTGTCGTCGATGTCATAGACGCGAAGTTCGCCTTCTTCGAATTTGACGTTGCATCCGTCACGCAACAACAGGTCTGCCGTAGCCCGCAAATTTTGCGTTTTCAATGAAACGTAGACCTGCGAGCGGTTGTCCATTTGCGATGCGGTAATCTCTTTTATCATCTTGCCTTGGCGAATAATGCCGTAATGTGTTGCGATTTTTTCCAGTTCGCCCAAGATATGCGAGGAAATGAGGACGGTGCAACCGTAGTTTTTGGTAATGTCCACAAGGATCTCTCGCATAAGGCGCATGCCGTCCGTGTCCAGTCCGTTGATGGGTTCGTCGAGTATGAGAAGCGCGGGATCGCCGAGGAGTGCCATTGCAATGCCGATACGCTGTTTCATACCGAGCGAACACTTTTTGAATTGCAATTTTGCGTTGTCCTCCATGCGGACGATTTTGAGTACCCGTTCGATTTCGCCGTTTCTGTCTTTCAGTCCCAAATTGATTGCTTGCATCATAAGGTTGGCGTACACGCTCGACGAGGGGAAACACCCCGCGTTTTCAATTAGCGCACCCACGCGCACACGGACGCCCGCGTCGGTGTAAGGCTTTCCGAACAGCGTAATATTGCCCTTATCGGGAACGAGATGTCCGCAGATACATTTTTCTGTCGTCGATTTTCCGCTTCCGTTCTCACCGATAAAGCCGTAGATCGCGCCTTGTGGTACCGTCATGTTCAAGCCGTCGAGCGCGTACATTCCGCGAAAACTCTTGGTAAGATTTCTGATTTCGATTGCGTTCATAGCCGCCTCCTTGTTTTGATACTTCAATTATAAAACGTTTGAAAGATAAACACCACAACATAAATCCCAAAAAGTGTTGGTTTGTAAAAAGTTTTTCAGAAAGAAACAAACAAAACTCATTTTTTATTTGTGTTTTGCGTGGAAACATGTTACAATACAAAAAGGTGAGCATTATGAACAAGTCCGAAGCAAAATTTCACAACACCGCCGTCAAAATGGACGAGGCGCTTGTTGCGTTGTTGGAAGAAAAAGAGTTTTCAGATATTTCTATCATGGATATATGCGAAAAGGCGGGCGTCAACCGCTCCACCTTCTACGCGCATTATGATAATTTATTCGACCTGTTAAAGGAAACGCAGGAGCGCGCTGTTTCGGATTTTTTCGAATCGTTCGGCGCTTCCTTTGGGGCGACTGACTTTTCCAAAATGTCGGCGGACGAACTCATTTTCATTTCACCGCAGTACCTTGTGCCGTATTTGACGTTCATCAAGAAAAACAGGCGGTTGTACGAAGTGTACAACAACTCGGGCGCGTTTCAGATAGGCGAAATGGACAAACAGCTCATCGAGAACATCTTTGTCCCGATCTATGCCAAAAACGGCGTAACGGACAAGCGTATCGTGGAATACATGTCGCATTACTTCATAAGTGGCGTCACAGCCATCACAATGGAGTGGGTAAAACGCGGGTGCGAGGACGATATTCTGTTCATCTGCGAAATCATTTCCATTTGCGTGCGTCCCTCGGTGAAAGCGCCGTTACAATAAAGAATATGAAAAAAATTTTTGACTTTTTCAAAAAGCCCCCGTTGTGGTTTTTGACGTTGATTGCCGTCGTAGGGATAGGCGCAACCGTCGGCGGTACGCTCATCTTAACGCAAGATGATCTGTTCTCATACATTGTGTTGGGATATGTTTGCCTCGGCATTATGGCTGTGGCGGTCGGATATTGCGTGTACGGCGTTATCAAGAGCCTTTCCGATTGGAACGAACGGGTGTTGAAGTGGTCCGAAAACAAGCCGTTTTGGAACAGACTTTTCACCGAATACGGCTTCCGCGCCATTCTGTTCTCCGTCGGCTCGTTCGCTATCAATCTTGCGTTCGCCGTCTACAACGGATCAGTCGCCATCGTCATTCATTCCATTTGGTTCGGCGCGCTTGCAACATATTATATTCTGCTCATTGTGCTTCGCGGATCGATCATCGTGTATTATGCAAAGCGCAACAAAGCCGTCAAAGCGGGGCAAACGGAAGAAGTGACGGAATTGAAAGATAAACGCGTTTATCTCGTTTGCGGTGTGGTTTTGCTATTGCTTCCGATAGCCCTTTCCTTTGCCATTTTGCAAATGGTGCGCGCAAACGATTCGTTTGTTCATACGGGCATTACGATCTATGCCTATGCGATTTACGCTTTTTATAAAATTACCATAGCCGTTTATAATTTTGTCAAGACGAGGCGTACAAAAGAAATGGCGGTGCGGGCGTCGAAAAATATCAACCTTGCCGACGCTATGGTGTCCATTCTCGCATTGCAAACGGCAATGTTTCACGAGTTCGGCACGGCAGGCGATGTGGTCGATGTCGCCACCATGAACGCGGTAACGGGCGCCGTCGTCTGTGTGTTGACTGCGATCATGGGTATTTTTATGATCGTAAACGCCACAAAAAAATCAAGTGGCAATAAATAAATTTTTAATATGGACATTGGAAAACGTGGACTGTCGCATTAAACATTTTTTATACAAATTTGACATCAAAAACGGCTTGAAAATATTGATTTCAAGTCGCTTTTTTGTATAATTATTCATTTTTTTATCGTTTATGCGATCAATGCGACAGCCCTTTTTTATTGAAAGTGATTTAATAGTAAAAAATATGTATATTGATGTTCACTGTATTTGGTAGTATAATTATAAATGATACAGCGTTCATTTTTGTGTGCACGCGCAAAGTATCACGTTCAATACTTAAAATTGAGTTTTTGTGAGGGAAACCCATGAAGTTGCAAAAAACAGTAAAAGCAGTAAAAAAGAAATACGGCATAGACGTCGTCGCGCGCGAGGACGACAGAAGCATTTTTCTTTCGGGCGAATGTAACAGTTGGGATACCGTCGTTGCTATCGGCAAGGAGTTCGTCACCGAGGGCAAGCATGTGGTAAACGACATACGTCTTGCGGGTTACCAACCAAAGCCCGAACGCCTTCCGTTGTTGAAGGACGACAAGTTGGAGGGCACAAGTTGGGACGTCGTTGTCATAGGGGGCGGTATCAGCGGATGTTCCGTAGCGCGCGAACTTACGCGGTACAACATCAGCGTGTTGCTTGTGGAAAAACACAGCGACGTAGCGCGCGGAGCAAGCGGAGCAAACGACGGAATGGTGCATGCGGGCATCGATCTCAAACACAAATGTCTCAAACTCAAATACGGGGTGGCAGGCAACGCCCTCTACGCAGATGTATGCAGGGAACTGGGCGTGGATTTTCGTCGTTCGGGGCAGTACGTTGTTTTCGATTCGCGCCTTGTAACTTTGCTTGCGAGAAGTACGGTAAAGCGTAGCCGAAAGCATGGCATATCGGGCGTTCGCACGGTGGGCAAAAGGGAAATTTGCACAGCCGAACCTTGCGTAAAAGATTTTGCCAAGGGCGCGCTGTATGCCCCATCTACTGGCGTTGTGTCTCCCTATCAGTTGACGGTCGCCTATGCGGAAAACGCCGTGCAAAACGGCGCCACAGTGTCGTTGGATACGGCAGTTCTGTCCATGGAAAGGCGCGACGACCGCATAGTTAACATTGTTACAAACCGCGGATCTTTTTCCGCGCGTTGCGTTGTAAATTGTGCGGGGGTATTCGCCGACAAAATAGCGCAAATGGCTTCGGATAGATATTTTTCCATTCATCCGCGCAAAGGAACCGATTTGTTGTTGGATCCCAAGGCGGACGGCTTGCCCAACGGAAACATAAGCATGGGACCGTCTGTTAAATCTTCGCACGAACACACCAACACCAAGGGCGGAGGAGTCATTCGCACCGTAGACGGCAACTATCTTCTCGGTCCCGACGCCGTCGAAACGCCCGAAAGGGAGGACGTGGGGACGGAAAAGTCGAGCGTTGACGGAGTGTTTGCAAAACAAAGTCGGGTTTGTCCCTCCCTTTCCAAAGGCTCCGTTATCGCCTATTTTGCAGGCGTACGCGCACCCACCTACGAGGAGGACTTTTTGATTGAACGAAGTTCAAAGGTGCGCAATCTCGTACATGTGGCGGGTATTCAGTCTCCCGGGCTGACCGCCGCGCCTGCTTTCAGCAAGGATGTTGCGCAAATGGTAAAGGAGTGCTTGGAGGAATCGGGCGATATGGTGGAATTGAACGACAGCTTCGATCCCGTCCGTCCCAAGCCCGTCCGCGCCAAGAACTTGACGGACAGCCATCGCGACGAATTGATAAAACAAGATCCCGACTACGGCAAGATAGTGTGCCGTTGCGAGGAGATCAGTTTGGGAGAAATAAAGCAAGCGATACGCAATCCTCTCGGGGTGCACACGATCGACGGCGTAAAGCGTCGCGTGCGCGCGGGAATGGGGCGCTGTCAGGGCGGTTTTTGCATGCCCATCATAACGCGCGTGATCGCCGAAGAGTTGGGGATAGATCCGAGCGAGGTCACCAAGGACGATGGCGGAAGCAACATTGCCGTAGGCAGAATAAAGGAAATATAGTTATGAAATACGATGTTGTTGTTATTGGCGGAGGCCCTGCGGGTTTGGCGTCTGCCGTCAAGGCTTGGCAGGGCGGAGCAAGCGTCTTGCTGATAGAGCGCGAGGCAAAGCTCGGAGGAATACTAAAACAGTGCATACACGACGGTTTCGGCGTTGTGCGCTTCGGCGAAAAGCTTTCGGGGCCGGAATATGCCGACCGATTTGTCAGGGCGCTAAAAGAAACAAATGTACAAGTAAGTCTGTTAAGCTTTGTTACTCGTATTATTAAACAGGACAATATGTACGTCATCACCTATGTGTGCAAAGAGGGCGTTCAAACGGTGCAGTGCGACAGGATAATTCTCGCAACGGGCTGTCGCGAGCGCACGAGGAACGGGATATTTATTAACGGCGACAGATGCGCAGGCGTCTACACCGCAGGTTCCGCTCAAAATCTCGTCAATATGTTAGGCGTCATGCCGGGCAAAAGAGTGGTGATATTAGGCTCGGGAGACATCGGGCTTATCATGGCGCGCAGGCTTACGTTGGAGGGCGCCAAGGTTGTGGGAGTGTACGAAGCAAAGCCTACTCCCAGCGGACTTACGCGCAACATACACCAGTGTCTCAAAGACTTCGATATCCCCATGTATTTGTCCTCAACGGTTACCCGAGTGTTCGGCAAAACGCGCCTTGAAAGGGTGGAAATATGCAAGGTGGACGAGCATATGCGTCCCATTGCGGGCACGGAGGAAATAGTTGAAGCGGACTGCTTGGTGCTTGCGGTGGGGTTGATACCCGAAAACGAGATCGCTCGCGATTTGAACGTGCCCATCGACGGCAAAACAAAAGGCGCCATTGTGGACCAAAACTGTCAGACGCTTGTTGACGGCGTTTATGCTTGCGGAAACGCACTCCATGTCAACGATTTGGTGGACTATGTGTCCGAAAGCGGAGAAACCGCGGGCGCTTCGGCGGTAAAAAATCACAAGCGCGATTTGAGAGAGATAAAAACCGTTGGCAAATTGCTCTACGCCGTTCCGCAACGGTTGGATGTAAACAGCGACGTTGACGGGGTGATAATGTATTTCCGCGCAAGCGAAGAATTGTCCGATCAGCGCATCACCGTCCGCGCCGACGGCGAAACGGTTTTCACAAAGGTTTACGGCAAGCTTTTGCCTCCCGAGATGGAGCGCATATCGGTAGATTTCTCCAAGGCGAAAAGCCTCGGCGAGATAACCGTAACATTGGAGGACAAATAGTATGCAAATGGTATGTATCGTGTGCCCTAACGGGTGCAGGCTCAACGTCGAGCAAACGGAAGAGGGAATAGTCGTTTCGGGACAGCGTTGCAAGCGGGGCGAAGCGTTTGCGATAGGCGAACTTACCGATCCCAAGCGGAGCGTCACCAGTTCCGTCAGGACCACCGTCAAGGGCTATCCCGTTGTGTCCGTCAAAACGGACGGGGAAATTCCCAAAAGCAAGATATTCGAACTTATGGATATGTTAAAAAATGTTACGCTACACGAACCTTTGCCTATCGGCTCGGTGGTGATAGGCAATTTGTTCGGCACGGGCGTCAACGTGATCACAACTACGCAAATGGAGGAAACAGATGAGTAATGTTTTGGTAATCGATGTCGGCACGCAAAGCATGCGAGGCATCATATTCGACGAAAAAGGCAATTTGTTGCACAAGGAGCAGGTAAAATATGTGCCCTATATATCCAAGGAAAACGGCTATATGGAGCAAACAATGGATATGTTTTGGGGCGTTTTTTGCGATATCACCCGCAAGATGACCGAGCAACGTTCCGATTTGATGAAAGACGTGATAGCAATGAGCGTGGACACCTTCCGCGACACGGCTGTGTTGTTGGACGAGCACAACAACGTACTGCGCGATCTGATTTTGTGGAGCGACCAGCGCGTGGCGGACGTTTCGGAGCCTCTCCCCAAAAAGAACGGCGCTATTTTCAAGTTGGTGGGAATAACGCGTACCGTCAACGCCATACGTAGCAAGGTAAAGACGCGGTGGATAAAGCAACACGAACCGGAGTTGTGGGCAAAAGTGCACAAAGTGGTGCATATATCGGCGTATATCAACTACCTGCTCACAGGCAATTTGGTGGACAGTTACGCCTCCACGATAGGGCATTTCCCCTTCGATCACAAGCGCAAGCGCTATCTGAAAGAAAGCGACCTTGTTTTTCCCGTTTACGACCTTCCCCTCAAATACATGGTGCCCGTTTGCGCCCCCGGCGATTGCCTCGGCACCGTAACGGAGGAGTGTTCAAAACTTACGGGCTTGCCTGTTGGGCTTAAAGTAATTGCGACAGGATCGGACAAGGGTTGCGAAACTTTGGGCGTGGGGTGTGTGGACGCCAACGTTGCCAGCGTAAGTTTCGGCACAACAAGCACGGTGCAGTTCTCCACAAAGAAATATTTCGAACCCGAGCCGTTTATGCCCGCATATCCGTCCGTACTCAAAGAGTACTACAATCCCGAGGTGCAAATTTTCCGCGGTTATTGGATGATAAGTTGGTTCAAACAAAACTTTGCACGACATCTGGAAAAACGCGCCGAGCAATTGGGCAAAAGCGTAGAAGAGATCATGAACGAGGAAATAGAAGCCATTCCCCCGGGAAGCGACGGACTTATCCTTCAACCCTTCTGGCAGGCGGGCTTGACCACTCCCGAAGCGCGCGGATCGATAATAGGTTTCAGTGATTACCACACTCGCGCACACGTCTACCGCGCAATAATCGAGGGAATAGATTTTGCTTTGAGAGAAGGCTTGGAGCGTATGGAAAAGCGCGGAAAGCAAAAGATAGACTACATAGCCGTTTCGGGCGGAGGATCGCAAAGCGACCTTATTTGTCAGATCGCGGCAAACATTTTCAACAAGCCCGTCAAGCGCGTGCAAACCTACGAAACCAGCGGGTTGGGGGCGGCAATCGTAACTTTTACGGCGTGCGGAACGTATGCCGACGAGCACGAAGCGATAACAAATATGGTGCACTACACAGACACCTTCGAACCCGAGCCGACGGCTGTCACCACCTACGATCACATTTACCGCAACATTTATCTCAAATTGTACGCCAAACTGCAAAGTTTCTACAAATATCTCGAAAAGGAGTAACGCGACATGAGTAAACCCTACAAAGATTTCGAACCAAAATGGTATCTCGACGAACCGCCCAAGGGGAGTTACCGTTCCATTTTCAAATGGGGCGATCCCAAATTCAACAAGACTCCCAAGGAAGCGCTGTACAAGATGATGAAGGAGACGTTCCACTTGACGGACGACGACTTCGGTCACTATTCCGAACCGCTGGGGTTGGAACAGGTAAAGTTGGATAAGCCCTGTTCGTTAAGCGAGGAATTGTTGGAAGAATTGCGCCTCATTGTGGGAAACGACAACGTTTCAACCGACGACTACGACCGTTTATCCGTTGCTTACGGCAAAACGATGTTCGATCTGTTGCGCTTGCGCGAACATATTGCCGATAACGTTCCCGACGTCGTTGTTTATCCCGAAAACAAAGAACATGTGGAAAAATTGGTGGCTTTTTGCACAAAGCACAAAATTCCGCTGTACGTCTATGGCGGAGGCTCCTCCGTAACTCGTGGCGTGGAGCCTATCTGCGGAGGGATATCCCTCGATATGCGCCGTCATTTCAACAAGGTGGTGTCCTTTAACGATATCGACCAGACCATCACCGTGGAAGCAGGCATGAGCGGTCCCAAGTTGGAGCAAATTTTGCGTGACGCACCCAACGCGCTCAAAGAGTACGGCGCTTCTCGCGCATACACATGCGGGCACTTTCCGCAGTCCTTCGAGTACAGTTCGGTGGGCGGATGGACGGTCACTCGCGGAGCGGGACAAAACAGCACCTACTACGGCAAGATAGAGGACATCGTCATTGCGCAGGAGTACGCTACTCCCACGGGCACCGTCAAAACAGAGGTGTATCCCGCACGCGCCACAGGCCCCGATATCAACCAGATAATGATGGGGAGCGAAGGCACTTTCGGCGTGCTTACTCACGTCACCCTCAAAGTGTTCCGTTGGATGCCACAAAATCACTTCAAATTTTCCTTCATGTTCAAGGATTGGCACACCGCAATGGCTTGCGCTCGCGAAATAATGCAATGCGAGTGCGGACGTCCCAGCGTGTTTCGTCTGTCCGATCCCGAGGAAACGGATATCACCATGCGCATGTACGGCGTGGATGAAAGCCCGCTAAACGGCATAATGGACCGTTTGGGTTACAAAGCGGGGAAGCGTTGTCTGTTTCTCGGCTTTACCGACGGCGAAAAGGGCTTTTGCAAAAACGTAGCCAAAAACGTCAAACGCCTTTGCAAAAAGTATCACGCCATGAGCCTAACGGGCGCGGTAACATCCGCTTGGGAAAAAGGACGTTTCAACGATCCCTATTTGCGCGACACGATGCAGGATTTCGGCGTGATGACGGACACGTTGGAGTGCTCGGTGCGGTGGAGCCAGATGGAAGAAGTTCATCAAATGGTGCGCGACTACTGTCACAGCAGACCGAACACGATTTGCATGACGCACATGTCACATTGCTACCCCCAGGGTGCCAATTTGTACTTTATTTTCATCGCCCGCATGACGCAACTGGACGAATTTGTCAACTATTGGAGCGGTATCCTCGACCATATCCAAAAGAGCGGTGCGGCGATCAGCCATCACCACGGCATCGGCAAGTTTTTCGCGCCTTGGTTGGAAGGGCAGATCGGTAGCAGACAAATGGAGGTTTTCAAAACTTTGAAGAACCACTTCGATCCCGACAATTTGATGAATCCCGGCGGAACGCTCGGTTTGGACCTCGCCGAAGAGGACAAAAAGTTCCTTCGCCCCAAGTGGTGATCCATTAAAGAAATAATTCAGAAAACACCTGTTTTTTGCCGTCCCAATCGGTTTGGGACGGTTTTTTTGCGCAAATTTCTTACAGAATAATAACAGAATATCGTTTTTTCTTAAATAAAACTTGAAACCACGTCGAAATTTGTTGACAAGTGGGGGGGGGTATAAGGTATTATAGATATAATATACTAACAGTAAGAAAGGAGCAGATTATGAAAAAAATCCGTTCTAATAAAATACTTTTGATTTTGACTTTGGCGTTTGTCTTGTCTTTGACAACGGCGCTGTTGTTTGCCTGCGCACCGCACATCGTGGAAGAAAAGCGCACGGTAACCTTTATGAACGGCGACGTGGTGTACGCACAGCAAGAAGTCAAGTTGGGCGAGAAGTATTCATTCCCCTCTGTCAACCCCACGCGGGAACAGCCCGACGACGAACACCTGATGGAATTTGTCGGTTGGACGCTGGATCCCAACTACTACGAATATCGTAGCGAGATCCTGACCGAACCGGATTTTGTCGTGGCAAACTTGACTATTTACGCGGCGTTTCGCACTGTTGCGATAAGCGACACTCCCGGCAAGGGAGAGGATCTCAGCTACAACGTTGAGTTCCGCATGCCACGCGGAGAGGACTTCGGAGAATTGTCGGGCACGACGCTTACGGAGTTTTCGCAGGAAGTCAAGCGTTACGGCAACGCCGTCGTGCCCACCGACGAGGATATGCCCCAAATCAAGGGCTATCACTTCACGGGAGAGTGGGTAGGCGGTACGTTGCAAGATATTCGCGGTAACAGGCGCGTAACTGCCGTCTACGAAAAGAACACCTACAATTACGTTTGGCACTACCTCGGTGAGACTTCTACACGCGAGGTGCTCTTCCGCGACGCCGTCGATTTGACGGAACAGCCGACGGTGGAAGACGCATTTGTATTTGACGGTTGGTACACCGACAGTGAGTTTCAAACAAAAGCCTCGTTGACGGAGATACCCGACGGCGATGTGGAGTTGTACGCCAAGTATCACATAGATTTCAGCACGGTCACCGTCGCCAAGGAAGGCACGATGGTGTACGGCGACAGCGAAAACAACTTGTTCGTTACCGGTCTGAAAGAGTGCGAGGGGCTGGAATACACCTTTGAGTGGAAGTTGAACGATCAATCGTTCGAAAAGTCCGCCGTGCGCAATCACTATGTAAAAGAGGCGGGCGATTACGTTGTTTCGGTGCGCATATACGCCGACTACAAAGATGGCACGCTTTTGGATAGCGCCGACGCCAAAACAGAGCAAGGCTCGACGCAATTTGTATATACATTGGACAAGGCAACATTGAATGCCGTCGTCACCCTTTCCGCAAGTTCGGTAGAATACGGAAGCGAGGCTCCCGTTGCCGATATCGTTTACAGCGGATTTGTGTTTGGCGAAACCGCTCAGGAAGTGGGAGTGGGACAAGCCTTCGTTTATATGCAAGGGGACGCGGAAGTTTCCGCTCAAAAACTCCATGCGGGCACCTATCGCGTGGAAACAATTCCCACCGTGCTTCAAAACTACAAATTTGCAACGATCGATGCGCCTGTGTTCACCGTCACCGCCAAGGATCTGACGGTAAGCGCAAAAGTCACCGTGCAAAATTACACCTACGGCGACGGCTTTGCCTACGATGTTACGTTTGACGGGTTCGTCGAGGAGTACGGCGACAACGTCGATGTTCTCGGTGAGCATTGGTTTACGTTGGACGGCGCAGGCAAGTATGTGGGCGGAGAGCTTTTCCATGCGGGAGACCACGCCGTACAGCTTTGCGGTTACGCCTCCGACGACTACAATGTGCTTTTGCCCGAAGAGATCGAATTTACTGTTGCAAAACGCCATGCAGAAGCCACCCTTTTTGCCGAGGGCGGAATTTACGGCGTTATTCCGCAAATAACCTACGCTTTCGACAACGTGCTAAAACAGGACGAAGAGCGTTTTGTTCCCACCTATACATATAGGCGCGCAAACAACCCCTACACGGCGATCAACAACCGATTTGTAGTGGGCGACTACACGGTCGACGCGACCTTTGCGGAAAACGGTTTTGACGATTACGAACCCCTTGTCGTCACGGGCGACGCTTTTACCATTGTCAAAAAGCAACTCAAAGTAAGCGTATCCGTACAAGACAGCTACACCTACGGCGACAAAGTAAATCCCTCGCCCGTTTACGAGCAGGCTTTTGAATTCGGCGAAAGCCAAAACACCGAAGGGCTTGTCAAGGGAAATATTTCTTACAGATTTTTCGATTCTCGTAAACAGTCGTACACGCGCAACACCTACGTTGTGGATACCTACACCATAGAGGCATTCGGCATATCTTCGGATAACTACGAATTCGTTTTTGAGCAGGGAACGTTTTCCGTTACCAAAAAGTCGCTTGTTTTGACTGTTAGCCTTGTTTCCGATACTGTCAAGTACGGCGAAACGGACAAGATCGTCGGCAACATATCCTACAACGGGTTTGTGGAGGGCGAATCGGCAAGTAGCGTGTTCGGCAAAAATTTGCCGACGGTTTACTACACCGACGCCGAAGGTCAAACCACAAGCGTATTCCATGCGGGCACTTATACCGCCACCACGACGGCAGATCCCCAAAACTATGCGGTAACGGTGGTGACTGCCACGCTGAACGTTGTCAAACGCTCGCTGTTTGTGGGAATAACGCTCAATTACCAAACAGTCGTTTACGGCAATAAACCAAGCTCTACTATCGTCTACCGCAAGGACGGCTTTGACGGATTTGTGCCCGGCGAACAAACGTTGTACACATCTCAGGCTTATGTGCTGTACAGCGGAGAACAGAGTTACACGCAAAACGCACTTGTTCAAAGCGCGACCAAAATGTCTGTGGGCAACTATACGCTTTCAGTACAAGGTATAGACGAAACAATTACAAAAGACTACGAAGTCACCTACCAACATCAAACGGACGCATTGCAATTTTCCGTTACGCCCGCGCAACTCACCGTTACCGTCAAGTCGGATAGCGCCGAGTACATTTACGGCGAAACGCCTCGTTTTGACATAACTATCAAAGGGTTTGCCTACGACGAAAACGCTCAGACGCTTTTCGGAGAAAAAGCCAATACTATTGTTTACATGAGCGACGGCAAACAGGTGCAAGTGGGCAAATATATAAACGTCGGTAGCTACACGGCGACGCTCAACGGAATTGAAAACTCCAACTACACGGTGGAAATGCACAATTCCGAATTTCGCGTTGACAAAAAGGAATTGAAACTTCAACTGTCCGTAGCTAACTTTGTTTACGGAGGCGCTCCCTCTTTGCAATTGAGCTACAACGGCTTTGTCGAGGGCGAAAACACCGACATTCTTGAAGGTAGTGCGGTGTACAGTTACAAATGGAACCGCAACGCGGGAGAGGAAAAACAGTCCTATTCGCCCGAAAACTACAAACTGTTCCAAGCGGGATCCTACACGGTATCCGTCGGCGGTTTTTCAAGCGACAACTACAACGTTGTTGAGGCAAGCGACGATTTCACCGTTTCCAAGCGCAACTTCACCGTTACGGTGACGGCAAAGAGCATCGCTTACGGAGACGCACCCGACTACGGTTATACTACTACCGTGTTGGAGGACGACAAGGAAAGTTTCGATTTCCGTTACGTTCTCACCTTCACACGCACGTCGCAAAATTACCAAACATATGACGTGTCGGCATACCCCTACTATCAGGCGGGCAACTATCGCGTAAACATAAGCTACACTCTCAACCCCAACTACAACGAATATGCGGTGCAATTCAAAGCCTTCACGGTAAGCAAAAAAACGCTCACCGTGGGCGTAAGCGGAGTGGACGCTTCCTATGTGTACGGAGAAAAAATAACGCCTCATTTGACGTTTGACGGCTGGGTAGCGGGAGAAAGCGAACAGAGCAAGGATATTTTCACCGCCCGTCCCGCAAACGAGTTTACCTACAACAGAAACAAAAACTCGCTCGGCGTTTTCGATGTGGGCAACTACACCGTTTCGGCAACTCGCGGTTACACAACGCTCAACTACAATGTGGTATCAGCACAGCCAACGTCTTTCAACGTTACGCCCAAGGCGCTCAAAATAGGCGTCACCGTGCAGGATATCATCTACGGTGCAACGCCCGCTCCCAAACTTGTGTACGAAGGTCTGCTCAAAGGGGACGAGGGCAGTTTGGACGTTAGCGGTGTAACATATACCTACGAAGGCAACCTTGTAGACGGTGTGTTCCACGCAGGCGAGTATCAAGCAAGCGTAAGCGGAATAACCTCTCGCAACTACACCGTGACTTTCGGCGAAAAGGTGCAGTTCAGCGTGGGCAAAAAGGACCTTGCATTCAACGTGACGATCGTCCGCAACTCCATCACATACGGCGAATATCTCGTGGTGGAAACAAGCTACAACGGGTTCGTTCTCGGCGACGGCATAAGCGCGCTGAACGGAGCGCTTGTAATAAGCGTTGACGGCGACGCGTTCGACCAAAAGGCGTTGTATCACGGCGGAGAACACAACGTAACGTTGTCGGGCTATTCTTCCGACGACTACACGATAAGTTACGGTAGCGTAACGTTTACGGTAAACAAAAAAGTTCTCACCCACACCCTTCGCTACGAAAAGAGCATCGAATACGGCACGGAATACACTCCGTCTGTAACATTCGATGGCTTTGTCGAGGGCGAAAGCGTTCAAAACATAGGAAAGGTCGAGTTCTCCTACGGCGACAGCGCAAAGAGCGCCGGCGGTTTTTGGCGCGTTGGTACGCACAGCGTGTCCGTAGAAGGTTTGTATTCCGAGGACTACGAAATTCCCGAAATAAAATTCAGTTTCGAAGTGACTCCGCGCACGGTCACTATTCAATTCAACAATGTGTGGAAAACCTACGCAGACGATATCGACGGCTTTACCTGGTACACTCTCGGAGGAGATGAAATACTCAACGACGGCGCCGAATTGCGTTTCGAAACGTCCGTTACGAGAAACAGCGTTCGCTACGACAAAGGAAGTGCTCCGTTCTACGACGCAGGTAACTACGTTGTCACGGTGAGTTATGTTATCAACCCCGACTATACGGTAAAACAAGGAGAAACGGTGCTTCAAGGCAGTGTTTCCAACACGTTTACCATACAAAAACGAACAATAAACGCCAACATGCTGGACCAAACGGTCACTTTTGCAAATTGTGAAGCGTGGAAGGGCAATGTTTCCGTCAGAGATCCGCAAAACAAATTGAACGGCAAATTGGTAATAAAGGGCGACATCGTGCTCAAAGACGCGCAACACGCCGACGTTACCACTTACAGCGACACGTCCATAGGCGATCACTTTGTATGGAAGAACGGCGAATATACTATATCCTATAATGATAGTGATATAACAGACAATATTATATTGTCCTACAATTTGAGGCTTGCGATCACTTCTGCATTTTTGCCGAAACTTCCTTCAAGCGAGGATATGCACTTTGTATATGACAAAACGGCGCACCGCTTTGAAGTGACGGCAACTGCGGACGGCATAGATCAAAGCGAGATATCGGTAGAATACAGTATCGGCAACAAGGACAACTATTCTGCCCCCGTACCCGAATTTTCCGATGCGGGCACCTACACGGTGTACTACAAGATCAGTGCAAAAGAACACCCGAGTCTCACGGCGGACGAGGGCGAGTTCGTCGTTACGATCGACAAAAAGGAAGTCCAAGTGCCCGACGTCAAAGGAACGGTGTACAACGCTACGTTGCAAAAAGCAGATGTTGTCGGCACCGACGAGTACGAAGTAAGCGAAAACAACGGCGGTACAAACGCAGACAGCTACAACGTCGTATTCAAGTTGATAAATGTTGACAACTACAAATGGATGGGCGAAGAGGACGGACAAGCCACCGTTACGCGTCAATTTGTAATTGCAAAGGCAACCCTGACTCGTCCGAGCGCTACCGCTGGACAAAACCTTGTCTACAACGGAACGGAGCAGGAGTATCTTATCGACCTCAAAGGGCAGGATGCAAAACTGTTCGATATTGTTGGCAACAAGCAAAAGGATGCGGACGATTACAGCGTGACGATAACGCTTCACGACGAAGCAAACTACAAGTGGGCAAGCGGTGCAGAAAAGGACGCGATCACATTGTCCTATTCCATTGCAAAGGCAACGCTTACTCTCGGCAAACAAGGCGCCCTCACATTTACCTTTGACGGAAGCGATCACTTTGTTGCTTATCAACAAACCAACGTCAAGGGGTTGAAAGGCGACGATACGGTTACGTTGACATACAGCCGTGAACGAAACGGCAGTTACACTGACGCGCTTACTCTGCGCGATTACAGCGACAGGGGAGCGGTTTACGTCAAGGCGGACGCAGGCAAAAACTACAACATTGCGTACACCGATTATTCCGTCACCGTTATCAAAGCTGATTACAATGTGTCTGTCACAAAGGAACAGACTCACACTTACGACAAGCAACCGTTCGGCACGGGCGTTGCCGTAAGCGGTGCAGAACACGACGAACATTTTGAGGGTAGCTACACGCTCTTGTACAACCAAAGCGACAGCGTTGCTCCTCAATACACCAATTGGCAAAGTGGCGGTTACACGGTGGGTTACTCTATAACGGGCAACGCCAACTACAACGACGTAAACAGCAGTTACAAAATAGTGATAGAAAAGAGAAACTTCGATGTGACCGCTGTGTCCGACGACGTAGCCAATGTGTACGACAACACGTTGAAGGGACGCACTGCTGAGCAGATCAAGGCGCTTATCCAAGGTGTTTGCGAAGGCGACTCTTTCACGGTAACAGTAAAGAATGCGTCTCAAAGCACCGTAGCGGTGGCAGAATACGACGTAAGCTACGAAGTGGGCGGAAACGCCAACTACAACACCGTCAGCGCAACGTACAAGTTTGCCGTTGCAAAAGCAAAACCCGAAATCAACTTCGAAGATATCGGTCAAGACAAGCTTGTTTACAACAGCGATTCCGACAACAAGGTGTTGATCCGACAGGCTATCTCCTTTGAGCATATCTACGACGACAATCACGAGGTGTGGTATCGCGCCACCAAGAATCTCGCAAACGGCATCGTGCCGACTTCGCTGGAAGATGAAGGTTGGGTTCGTTCGATAGACGAGATACAAATAAACGGCGCAGGCGAGTACACGTTGGAAATAAAGGTTCAAGGCGACAACTACACCGAGAAAACCATATCCAAGACAATTGAAATAGCCAAGGCTGAGGGCAAAATATCGGTAGATGACATCCAGGAAAGTTTCGATTACAACGGCACGGAACAAACGGTAACGGGCGCAAGCGCCAACCATTCCGAAAGCGAACTTGTGTACGAAGGCAACTCCTTTACCGATGTTCCCAAAGGCGGAAAACTCACATTTACCATCATCTTGCCCGAAAGCGACAACTACAAAGAGGCGAAAGTACAACACACCGTAATCGTCAACAAAGCTCAGGCGCGCATCGGTACAAGCGAAATGGCAAAAGAGTACACCTACAACGGCAACACCCAAACGGTAAAAGGCGCAACGGCGCAAGGGCTTGAAGGCGTAGAGTTGAAGGGTATAGGTGAAATCACCTACAAAAACAATACGTTCTTGGATGTTCCCGAAGGTGGCAAACAAATAGTTACTATCATACTTTCCGAAGGAGATAACTATCTCGGAGAGACCATAGATGACTTTGAAATTACCATCAACAAGGCAGAGTACACTGTTAAGCTTCCCGAAAAGCTAAATTGGACTTATAACGGCGTATCATACGACATGAGGGTTACCGTCACGGGTGTAGACGGCAACGCGGTAAGCGGTGCAACCGTCACTTACAGCGGAGAAGGCGTTCCGAGCGACGCGCAAATTATCAATTATCGACTAAACGGGTACGAAGTGACATATACCGTTGCGGAAACTGCCAACTACGAACAAGCAAGTTCTACCTTCCATGTTAGAGTATATCAAGCAACCCCGCAATTGAAGTCGGTAGACAACGAAGACACCTACATTTACGACAAAGATGTTTCCAACCACGTCACCGAGGAGGAAATTCGCAACGCCGTGATAACAGGCAATGTGTATAGCGACGCAAAAGTAACGTTCAAAGTAAACGGCGGTGCTTTCTCCGAGTCGATCGCCGATGGCGCTACCAAAAACGCCAATAAGTACACAATCACGGTGCATGTCGAAGGCGACAACTATGTCAGTGTGAAAGACGTCACCTACACGTTTACGGTATCGCCCAAGCATGTCAAGGTACAATTGACAACACCTCAAAACACTCCCGACTACGACGGTACCTACGACGGTACGCCGAAAAGCGGAGGTACCATTGAAATCATCGATGACGCTGTTCTCAGCAAGCAGATATACGTCACATATCCCGATGGTAGCAGAGTGCTCTCTGAAATTATCCCGTCCGTTGTAGATGCGGGCACATACAAGGTGGATATTGACATAGTGTCTACGAGTAACTACTATATCGATTCCGACGACGATAACGAAGAAACCACTGGCAATTACAGTTACAGTTACGAGTTTAAGATCGCCAAGGCAACGTTTACTGTCGAGGTTCACGATGTTTCCACCTATTACGATGGCAAAGACCACTTTGTCGAATTGACAAAGGACAATGTTAAAGGTTTGCACAAATCGGACGACAAAATAAAGGTAACGTACAGCACAGAAGAAAAAGGCACATATGGCGACGCATGGGAGATAAAAAATGCAACAGAAGGCTCTAAAGAGGGTTATGTTGTTGTGTGGTACACAGTAAGCGTTGTAAGAGAAGATAACAAAGACAACTACAATGAAGTTACGGGATCCTACAAAGTTACCATCAACAAGGCAACGCCGACGGTTCCTCAACTGCCCGATATAGCAGAGCAAATCAATCGCTATGACAAAAAGCTCAGCGACGTCAAGCTTCCCAAATATTTCAGCTGGAAGGACGGTTCCGCGCCTCTTGTGTTGGGCAACAACAAGTACAACGCTTTGTACAACCCAAACAGCCAAAATTACAATGATTTGGCAGTGGAGATCTCCTTCAACACGCGCAAGGAAAAAATAACCGTCACATACGACGAAAAGCCGTTTGAAACGACCTACAATGTAGATGTTGACGCTTTTTCACACATCACGTTTACAAATGAAGACGGCGAAGTGCTTTCAAAGGAAGAACTTGCTCTGATCAACGGTATTGTTGACGGCTACACCAAGACAATCGGTAGCACCTACTTGGGAAATGTAACGTTTAGTTGCTCCAACAACTACTTTACACTTGAGACGACTCAATTCAACAATGTGGTTATCAAGGTCAAAACAGTCGATGTCGGTGGTACGTTGTACACAATTGAGGACGCGCTCAACGTCGCAAAAAACGGCACAATTACTGTAAAATACAACACTTCGTTTGCGGACAAGGAAACGGCAAAATTTGCCGGTTATTGCAATGGCGACGGCTCTCAAAAGAGCGAGTACTACACCGTCAAGAACGGCGTAACCTTGCTGTTGCCGTATAGCGCAGATGATACAGTTGGAAATGTTTATATCTCGACTACGGATAATCCAAGTTTGAATAGCAATTTCAACAATTCGTCAAAATATATCACATTATATATATCGAAAGAAACAACACTTTCCAACCTTGGAACCATAATTGTTGGCGGAGTGACAGGGGCAACAATTACAAACCCGATTGCCGGAGATATCTCCGCAGGGTATAGCGAAATTTCTTTGGACGGAGTTATCAATTCTACCGGAACCATCACGGTATATGGTAATATAATCGGAACAGGAACTATAAATGCGACAAGCGGAACTGTTCGCGAAAGAATGGTAATTACCGATTGGCCCGGAGGTAGACAGGCAGGCGGAAGATTTGTCGGTAATAAGACCGTTAGTGCTACTAAGTTTCTAGGGGGTTACAGTGAAAAAGATCCTAATGAATTTCCGTTTGAGCAATATAAACTTCAAGCAATAAACGGCCCCAAACTCAATGTGTATTATGGTGCAAACTATCTTGGAAACGTGCGTATTTACACTGGAATTGTTGAAACATCTGTCGGCACATTACCACCTCGTTTGTCCATTGTGGACTTGACAATCGTAACAAAAGCAAACGGCAATTCTGCTGATGGACTGTTCGGTTTGAAAGAAGGAAGTGTTTATACGAAACAGGTTGTAGACGGAAGAGAAAAAGTTACCATAACTAATGGTGTCGTTGGAGGCATTACGGGTATTAATATGGTTATTGGAAACGTGATGATAGTTGGCGAACTTAGTGTAGATATGGATACATCAAACGTCAAATTCCCCATTCCGTCACACGTTGATTTGACCTTTAATGGAGGTAATTCGGAATTTTATTACGGTTATGAGTTTATGCCAAGCTCATCTGTTGTGTTAACTAACGATGCCGTTGTAACATTAAACGATCTTGATGATGGTGTGATATTGTACGATACCGCAACTGTCAGTATTGAATCCGGTTGTAGGCTTGTTGTAAACGGTGCAATTGGCGGACAAATCAATGGTCAAAATGGTGCCGAGGTGGTATTTGGTAGTGGCGCCAAAACTGTTGCTACCGGTTATCGTGGCGGTCAAGGTGGTATTGAAATTGAAGGTATTGATTGTAAATGTTCATTCTCTGGCACTTTGGAGGAAAAACAAGCCCACGGAAAACTATTGAACGGTGACGGCGCATTTGCGCAAGGTCAAACCTACTACTACAAGAATAACGCTTGGTATTCGGAAAATACCGAATTCAATGTTCAGTACGAATTTATGCTTCGTAACGAGGACGGAACAACCACGGCGTTTACCGAAAGCGGATTTACAAACGACAATGTGACGCACTACGTTTTAGGCGGTACCTATGCGTTGCAGAACATCGATTTCGATGGTTACACGTTCCTCGGTTGGTACACCAATGCCGATTGCAGTGCAGAGTACAGAATTGAACAAATCGTCGGTTCTAACTATTTCGGTGATATCACGCTGTACGGTTTGTTTGAGAAAAAATCAGAGAATAACCTCTACATCACTTACAGTATCGACAAGGAAGGCTATGACAGCGTCAAATATGTACCGATAACGTTGCCTCGCGATGACATATCCGCTTTCGATCCGTTTGAGGACGAGTGGTTGACAAAAGACGACTACAATGTTGACATCGGCACATACTTTGGCGGTTGGGAGATCGTCGCTAATGGTGAAACGTTGGCAACATGCACCGACGTTGATTCGCTCAGAGCAAAACTGCTCGAAATCGACGGCGGAACGGAAGTTACACTTAAAGTTAATTGGGAAAACAAGAATGAAATTAAAGTTTTGCGTAACAGTAATGCAAGCAGTGACAAGCAGTATTTGAAAATCACAGTAAAATACAAACAGGGAGAGACTGAAACAACATGGATTTCTGAAAGCACTGCGTCGACGGAAGGCTCCATCTATGTTTTAACCGGAACGAGCATGACGATTACATTAGATGTTACGGCCAAAGATGGGAGTGCGCACGGTGGATATAAAGATCCTTGGATTTCCATAAACAATGACAAGAAGTATAGTACCACAGAACAAACAATATCTATTGAGTCGAATACGACAATAGAGTATGGCGGAACATATGTGAAAAAAGACACCTGCTTTGTCCAAGGCACGCTTATCATGCTTGCAGACGGCACTTCAAAACCTGTTGAGTTGTTGACGGAAAGCGATCAAATTGTTGTGTTCAATCATGATACCGGTAAATACGAGATTAGCACATTAAGGTTCAACATTCACGCTGACGAAGAAGCGAGGGAATATCAACTGTTGAGATTGCTGTTCTCGGACGGCACCGAGTTGACAATAGCCAATTACCACGGATTGTTTGACAGAACATTACGAAAGTATGTTGTAATTGATGCCGACAATTTCCATGACTATATCGGACATGAGTTTAGTAGCGTCAGGTATGTTGATGGTCAATATGTTGACGCGCGTGTTACATTGAAATCCGTGGTTGTCTACTACGATACGGTAAAGGTGTACTCACCCATTTCGAACGGTCAAATGAATGTTGTGGCAGAAGGCTTGCTTACGATGACACCCATCCCTGGTATCAGAGAATTTCTTGTGAACATGTTTGAATATAACGATGACATGTCTTATAATGAAGAAAAGAAACAAAAAGATATAGAACAATACGGTCTGCTGACATATGAAGAGGTAAAAGATTACATGTCGTATGAAGAATGGTTGAAAGCACCCAACCAATACTTGAAAGTCTGTATCGGTAAGGGGCTGTTGACCATGGACGACATCCTGTGGATAATTGACTATTTGACAAATGGTGCATACTGGGATATCTAACAGAGTCAGTTGATATTAACAGCCTCAACACAAAAAATAAAAATTTAACCCCTACGGAGGAAAAACAACGTGAATTTACAACTTTTGGCGCTTAGCGGAGCGCATATAGCAATTTTAGTAGTATTGCTTTGCATCGTAGCGTTTCAGCTTACGGTGGTGGGATACTTGATCTATCAGCTCGTCGCGGGCGCCCGCAAACATGGCAAAAAACAACGCAACACACAAAATTCCGACAACGACGTCACGCACACTTTGCAAGAAGGTTCGGACGAAGTCGCTGTCGAAGAAGCTCTCGACCAAGCGTCGAGTGAAACATCGGAGGACGAACTTGACGACTCGGCACAGGACGCCGACGTCGCGGAGAACGTCTCCGATGACGCCGAAGGCGTTGTTGACGAAGGCGTTGACAGCGCGTCGGAAACGGAAACGACCGAAGAGGCAGACTTTACCGAGGAACAAACCGAGGCTATGTTGGACGAATTTGACGACGAGTACAAGCCGTCAGAAACGCCCGTCGAGGAGGACGACGCCGTTGAAGAGACCTCATCCGACGACGCCGACTCCGACGCCGAGGCAAGGGCTTTTGCCGACGAAATAGAACAAAACGCCATGTATCTTGACGAACAGGCGGACGAAGTATCGGATAAGGAGACGGACGAAGTCGCTTCTGCCGAAGAAGGCGAGAGCGCCGAGTCTGCCGAAGAGGGCGAGGAAACCGAATACTTCGAGTCCTTTGCCGAAACGGTAGAGGAGATCCTCGAAGAGCACGGCTTGACCAGCGAGGACGAGATCACGGAGGAAATCGCCGAGGAGATCATGTCCGTGCACGTTGCGCACGACGAATCGGCGGTAGAAGTGGTATCCGTTACAGGTTTGTACAAAAAGTACTCCAAAAAAGCCGATTGGGCAATAGCCGACGTCAACTTCCACTGCTACGAGGGAGAAATTGTGGGCTTGTTGGGGCACAACGGCGCGGGCAAATCGACCACTATCAAGTGTCTGGAAGGAATGTTGCCTTTCGATCAGGGCGAGATAGCCATTTGCGGTCACGACATAGTAAAGGAACCTATCGACGCCAAGGCAAACATGGGTTTTGTTACCGACAATCACGCCGTGTTCGTCAAAATGACGGGTATGCAATATCTCGCCTTTATGGCAGACGTGTACAACGTGCCCACCAACGTGCGCAAGGAGCGCATTGCCAAGCTTGAAGAAGTGTTTCAACTGGGAGACGCCGTCAACAACCTTATCAGCTCCTACTCGCACGGCATGCGTCAAAAGATATGTATGATGGGCTCATTGATACACTGGCCTAAACTGTGGGTGTTGGACGAGCCTATGACGGGCTTGGATCCGCGCACGATGCACGCCGTACAGCAATTTATGAGAGAGTATGCCGACCAAGGCAATTGTATCATTTTTTCTTCGCACGCCCTTATTACCGTTGCCAAAATGTGCGACCGCGTTGTGCTTTTGCGCACAGGTTGTCAGTTGGACGAGCTTAATATCAAGCGTATAATGACGGTTGATCCGACATTCGACTTTGAGGAGTATTTCTTGAAACATGAAGGACAAGATTAAATTCAATCAGGTGGGATCCATTTTGCGCAAACAGGCGCAAGAACGCGGTTCCGCTTTCAAAAAAGGATATTTCGACGGGTTTGGATTTGCCATACGATTGATCCTCGTTGTAGTGTTTCTTGCGGTGTTTGTGGTGTTTTTCGGCAGATTTACCGATATATACCTTTCCGTAAAAACCAACGGTATGTTGCAGGAAAGTACCCGTCTTTACGAGCTGTTTGCCATGGTGTACACCGTCATTTTGGTGTTTTTGGTGGTAGGCGGTGTGGGGCAGATAAACCGTCAACTTTTTGACGCGGACGACATGAAGGTGCTTGTGGGTATGCCTCTCGGGGCAAGCACGGTGTTTGTTGCAAAACTTATCACCATCTACTTTGAGCAACTGTTGATATCCGTTGTCTGCGTGATTGCCGTCAACGTAACCGTGTCGTTGCATGTGGCTCAAACGGCGTTGTTCTACGTTGTAACGGCAATGTTCTGCTTCATTTTGCCCCTCATTTCCCTTGCGCTATCCGCGCTTGTGGCAATGCCGTTCCATGCGATAAAGCAATTTCTCAAAAACAAATTTATACTTCAATTTGTGCTTATTACACTGCTTACCGCGGTGGTGTTCTACGCATATTCGTCCATTTTGAATGCGGTGCGCGACATGTTGCTCGGCGATTCGCTCAAATTCTTCTTCAACGAACAGGTGATGAACACTATGCAAGCGGTAACCGCCTATCTGTATCCCGCTTTGTGGTTTGCGGATATTTTGCTCGGCAACAATTTGTTGATCGCGTATTTGTCCCTGTTTTCGGTGGTAATTGTAAGTTTGGTGGTGGCAATGCTCGTCATTCGCCGGTTGATGGTGTGGGTGATGCAATCGCGCATTGCGGGCGACGTCAACTTTATGAGGACAAAGCAAAACATTGCGCCTCGCCGTCATCCCTTCCTTGCGTTGATGAAAAAGGACTTTTTGCTCATTTTCCGCACCCCATCCTACACATTTTCCTATTTCAGCGTTGCCGTGCTTATGCCTCTTATGGTGTATTTTTGCATGACTGTGGGTTCCTCTATCGTGGAAAAACTCATCGGCATGAACTGCAACCTCGAATTGGCTGTGTTCCTCACGCTTATGTTCGGCGCGCTGACAAATATCTTTTGCTCCACCAATATCAGCCGTGACGGTGAAATGTTCTTTTCCGTCAAGGCGTACCCGTTGGGATACAAGTATGTGTTTTTCAGCAAAGTGGTGCTGTGCATGCTTGTAACTACCGCGTCTCAACTTATATCGGCAATTTTGCTTGCGTCTTTCGGCTACGTTGCTTGGTGGCAAGCGCTGTTTATCTTGCTCGGCGGTTTGCTGTGCGGTTTTGCGCAGGTTTGTTTTGCCACGCGTTACGATTTCAACCATGCAAAGTTTTCCACCGAGGAGGACGGCGAAATAAAGGAATCGGGCAACACCGTATCCGTCATAATCGTGGTGGGAATGTTTTCCTCTTTCGTTATCGGCGGAAGCGTGCTTTTGATGCGCCTTATGTTTGCTTTGCGCCTTGTGACGGGCTTGGAATTTTTGACGTACCTCATTGTGGGCGTCGTATCCGCCCTTATCGCCGTGCTCAGCTACATTTATTTGACGCGCAAATTGAGCGTCAAATATCACGAGTTTAGCGGAGGAGGCAGTCTATGAGAAAGAATATTATTGCTTTGATGCTTGTTTTGCCCATTTTGTTTGTGCTTGTCGTTTACGGAGCCGTCAATGTGTCCAGTCTTGACGTAGACATATCGGCAAACGGTATCGAGATCATGGAACGCTATCCCAACGACACGATAAGCATCGACCTTGCCGATTACGACGACAGCTACGAGATCACTCCCGTGGTTACGCCCAACAACGCTACCAATACCGATTTTGAGTACCGTTACGAACTTGTAAGCGGATCCGCAACCGAGGAAGAAGTGGCTTTGGGTGGCGTGGTGCAGGTGGTACGCGCCGAAAAACAGGGCGAGGCGGACAAAATAGTGGCAAACGGCGTAGGCACGGTGCGTATCGTGGCTGTCAGCAAAGACGGCGGTTACGAGGACAGCATAACGGCAATCGTAGGCTCTTCCAAGCCCTATGCCTTCGACTTTTCCATGTACAACGACGCAACAAGCAAGCAAAATCTTTTGTCCGACGAAAATCTCGGATACACCGCAAAAGTATCTACGGGCAGTTACGGTTTCGATGTCAAACTAAAACCCAACACGCACATAAGCCCCGTTTTTGACGTAAAAAGCGGATTTGTCGTGACGGATCAGGCACGCGGAAGCATCACGCTTCCCTTTACGGGAGACGTTGTTTTCGACGTCAAAATTCCCAACGGCGTAAAGGGCGAACTAACAAAGCATGTGCAACTTTCCGTCACCAATCCAAGCCTCACGGCGGACAATTTCTCCGTCAACGGCAGTGTGGAAAACAATCCCACCGTTCGCTTTGACAGAGAGTCCGGCCACGCCGAGTTTTACGTCGAGTCGTCAAGCAAACCTCGGGTGGAGTGCTATGACGCTCAAAATATCGCCGTCGAACAGGTAACAGGCACTCAAAACGGTTGGAAAGTCTCGGCGGAACTGAGTGACGCGCGCGAGGGCGACAGTTTCGAATTTTACGTTACCGTCGGCGAACGCAACAAGACGGTAAACGTCAACGCGGTGGAGTTCGACTTTACCATTCGTACGGATATTCCCAATTTCGACATAGAAAAAGGCACCAATATTCTTATGGGTACGGAAATCTCCTTCTATGCCACTCCCATCGAGGTAGCAACGGGCGTTACCTACAAGTGGGATTTCATCAATCTTAACGACGACAAGTTGTTGGAACGCACCGTCGGCGAGGACGGCTCCGTGTGCTCGATGATCGCGCACGAACGCGACAAGTTCATTGTGGTGGTGGAAGCGTACCGTAACGGCGAGCCTATCCCCAACATCGACGCCAAGGAAGTGGAAGTAGAGGTTATCAACAACGTTGTGGGCGCAACGGGCATCGACACCAACGTGGGACTTGCCAAGAGCCTTGCCGTGCCCGGTTACAAGTATGTAGACGGACGCAAAACGGACAACTTGTTCCCCGTCAAGATCAACGCGCACAGCCCGTCGGGCGCCCTTGCAGACGGTATTTACGACTTCGACTACTCGGTGGACAACACCTCAGTCGCCCGTATTGTCACCAACGAGCTTGGCGAAACGCTCATCGACGAGGAAAACAGCTGTATCTTCCTTGAAACGCGCGGAAAAGGCATAGTGACTGTAACAGCCGACTGGAAGGGCAATTCCGATTGGCGCGTAAACGAACCTTACACTCGTTACGAGGTGCAGTTTACCGTTGACAGCGAAGCGGTGGAAGTTACCACCAGCGATCAGTTGTTTGCGGAAACGGAAGCGGGCAATCCGATAGTTCTCGGCGCCGACATCATGCTCGGCACAAACGACAACGGACAGCCTTTGTCTCTCGATCAACGCCTTGCCATGCTAAAAACAATGAAGTCCACCTACAACACGCAGTTCTACGAGGATATGGGTTACAGCGATCGCGCGGTAGTCAATTACGTTGTGGAATTCAAAAACGACGTCTACGGCAACGGTCACTCCGTTTGCGGAGAGTATTTCTCGCACGACGTGGACGGCAACGACATCCCGAGGATATTCAAGGGACCGCTGTATCTGGTGGCGATGGGCGATCTTGCCAGCGTGGCCGCTCAGGACAACATTGTGTTCTTGTGCAGAACGGACGGAGTTACGATACACAACGCAACGCTTTTGGGTTGCAGTGACAGCTCGCGCACCAATCCAGACACAGGTCTGGACGATTTGACGAGGTTGGATTACACGGGTACCGTGTTGGAAATAAATGCCGATGTTAACGTGCTCAACTGCCGTGTGCGCAATGGGCGCAACGCAGTGCGCGTCTACGGAGCCAACCGCAATGGCGACAAATATTTTGTGGACGCCCTTTCGCAAAGCACCGTAACATCGCAGGATAGAGCCGTGGTGCGTATTGAAGGATGTATTTTGTCTCACAGTCGCGAATTTGTGCTCAAATTGGGCGCCAACAGGGCATTGCGCTCATCCAACGGCAACAGAGAACCCTATCTCACCGACCGCAACGGCAATCGCTACGATTCGCAAACGGACAGCTATCTCAACGACGACTTCTTCTATCAGGCATATGTGCTTACAGACATCACTTTGTCCGATACGGTTTTGGAAAAGAGCGGACTGTTCTGTGTGGGAGTGGAAAGCAACTTCGCGGGCGAAATGCTCTGCCCCGACAACAGGTTTGCAAGCGACGAAAATTACAGCGAGTTGCTCAAAGGTTGGACGCATGTGGGCGGTACCTCGTTTGCCACCGTTCTTCGTTTGCAAGGCGATGTTCGCATGTACGACTGGAAAGATCTTGCCAATGTAAACAGCGACACCCTTATTCAGTCGGGTGGCGGACTGCCCATCAAGTTGGATCTCGCGTCGATGATAGATTATATGAGCATGCAAAAGCCCGATGAAATAGGTCCCATTGTCGAAAGGGACGGCGACAACAAGTACGTTCACGGCGGAATAGCGGTGTACGGCGGAGGTCGCAACTACTCGCAAATAGATATCGCCGAGCTTAACGCCGAAAGAAAGGACGGTCTGTTGGAGTTTAAGATAAACATCTCCGAATTGGAAGGCGCCGAAGGCGACGCAGGCGGTATAGGACAATATCTGCCTCTTGCCGCTGGCACACAGGATTTCCGTTTCTTCATGTACTCGAAAACGGGTTCCAACAACAGAAATTGGCAGGCAAACGCCAACTACGACGTTATCCCCGTTTCTTTCAAATAGATGTTGCTCCCGTCCGTTCAATTCGTACAAAGACAAAGGGACAGTAGCTAAACATTTTAGGCAATATATCGTCAAAAACGACTTGAAAACAGATTTCAAGTCGTTTTTGCATAGTTACTCATTTTGGATTGCATGTTCGGCAAAGCTGAGCCGTTTGTAACAGCGCTATTTTACTTTGAGACAAAATGCGCCGTAGTACTTGATATAATCGAGTGCATGTGATATACTGTAAATATGAGTAGCTATGATTTCGACGATACAATTTTCCGTGGCAATAGCATGCGCAGATTTTCCTTTTTTTGCACTTTGCGATTGCCATATTTGATTTTGTATTTACCCGTTGTATTGGTTGCGCTGTTTTTGCGCGCCCTTCGCATACTCAACAAAAACATTTATCTGTTGCTTTTGGATTCCTTTGTGGTGTTTGTTCCCCACGCGGAAAAATTTGTTGTCAAGTTTTGGGACAAGAACATCGGCAGGATAAAGCCCTGGTATCTTGCCCAACGTCAGGATAGCGACGTGATAGTGTCCGCCTCGCCGAATTTTTTGATAGCAGAAGCGTGCAAACGCTTGGGCGTGAGGTGCATTGCAACGGATATTTCCACCAAGGCAAAGCTTAACGGAAAGCACTGCCACGGCGCATACAAGGTGGAAATGTTTCGCCGAGTGTACGGCGACGTTCCTCCCGAAGCCTACTACTCCGACTCTTTTTCGGATAAGCCCATGTGGCAATTTTCACATCTCGGTTATCACGTCAAGGGCAACAGCGTCAAGCTTGTTTACCGTGACGGAATTGAACAAAAATAACACCCCATATGCCCGATTTTGCGTCACGCGCTGTACTATCGGGTAAAACACAGCCGTTACAGGAGAGATCTCATGAAAACACTTCAAGTCAACATCAAAGGCTACGTTGCCGAATTGCCCGTTTTGCCCCTGCCGAGCGGTATAAATATCGCTTTCTTCAATTTGCACGGCAACACCGAACTAACAGAACACTGCGGTAAGGAACTCAGCAAGCTCGTTTCCGATTGCGAAGTGCTGTTGACTGCCGAGAGCAAGGGACTTCAACTCACTCACGTTATTGCGCGCGAGCTTGGTCATCGCTACTACGCAGTTGCGCGCAAATCTAAAAAACTGTATATGCAGGACGGTTTAGAGGTCGCCATAGACAGCAGTATCACTACGGGACGGGAGCAAAAACTGTACATATCCAAGCACGACGCCGAACTTATGCGAGGCAAAAAGGTGGGTATAATAGACGACGTCGTTTCAACGGGAAACAGTCTTGTCGGGTTGGAAAAGTTGGTCTCTATGTCGGGAGGCATAATACACAAAAAAGCCTTTGTGCTTGCCGAGGGCGACGCGGCTTTGCGACAAGATATCCTCTATCTCGGAGTGATACCCCTTTTGTAAAAACAAATTTCTTTCAATATCCCGCTTCGGCGCAATATCCCGCTTCGGCGGGATTTTTTGTTGGGCTTAAAGGATCGCTATCCCAACAAAAGGTCGGTAGGTGGGCTTGTGCAATCACTCAGCATAAGTTTTCACATTGTTTTTACGCCTCAATACTCCTCACATAGCTGAATTTTCTGCCCGTTAAGGGCATACAACTGCGTTAAAAGTGTAATAATCGTACATATCTATTGCAATTTGTTCGCCGATTTGATATACTACACATATCGTTGCAATTGGATAAAAGCGGTTTGTATATGGTTACTTGTTACGAATTTTTACAGCAAGGCGTCAACCGTGAAGGCTCTATTGTCTACTACGGTCACAAGCTTGCAACAAAACGTTTTTTGACGGACATCGAGCGTATTTGCGGAGCGTTCGGCAAGTTAGGACTTGCCAAGGGCGATGTGATCACGCTCTATTTGCCCAGCTGTCCGCAAAGTTTGGCGGTTTTTTACGCGTGCAGTAAAATGGGATTGGTGGCAAATGTCATACACCCCCTCGTCCCCGTCAATCTTCTTGCTCAAAATCTGCAAAAAACACATTCGAAAATGTTGCTGTACTACGACGCCACCGTCAAGGACGAGCGACCGCTGTCAAAGTTGGGGCAGATACTTGTCCGTTGCAGTATCGCCGACTACGTCGTTGTGCGAAAGCCTGCGTACAAGCTGTATTCCCGTTTTAGCGGAAAGCGCTTGACGGGCGTTTACACCTACGCCAAATTGCTCCGTATGGGCGATGGAACGCACACCGAGCTTGCAGGCAAGGGCGAGGACGTGTTGTGCTTTATGCACAGCGGAGGCACGAGCGGTGCGCCCAAGATCGTCAAACTTACCAACAATGCTTTTCAGGCGGTTTGCGACGGAATGGTGCGCATGTATCATCCCGATGTTCACAAAGGTGATTGCAATTTGGCAACGTTGCCGGTGTTTCATGCCTACGGGCTTTGTTCCGCGTTGCACGGACCGCTTTCGGTAGGATACGATCTTATAATAGTGCCCAAGTTCGACACCCGAACGGTGGCAAGGTGTATAGACAAATACAACGTCAAGGTGTGGTCGGTGGTGCCCGCAATGCTCAAAAAGATGCTTGCCGACGGCAGGTTGGATCGCAAGGGGCTAAAAAAACTCGATGTTATCTGGTGCGGTGGAGACGTTTGCGAAGAAGATCTTGTAGACAACGTAGACAAAATTCTATCCTCTCACGACACTCGCGCCCGACTTATGCGCGGATACGGCTTGACGGAAATGTGTGGAGTCACCGTCGTCAACAACTTCGATTTTTACAAAAAGGGCACATGCGGTCGTCCCATGCCCGGTTTTGACGTGCAAATATGGGATGAAGAGGGCAACGCCCTGCCTTGCGGTGAGCAGGGAGAGATCGCTTTGTGCGGTGGCGGAGCAATGAGCGGTTACGTTGAGGGGGACGATTGCCTTGTGTCCAAACAGGGCAGGTTATGGGTAACTACGGGCGATATGGGTTATCTCGACGAAGAGGGCTATTTGCACTTTATCGACAGAAAAAAGCGTTCGTTAAAGATCGCCGCCGTCAATGTGTTTCCCGCTCAAATCGAAAGTTGCGTCAAAAAAATCGACTATGTTTCCGAAGTTTGCGCCGTTGGCGTCAAGGTCAACGGAAAACCTTTCGTAAAGGTGTACGTTACCCTTTCACGACAGGTTGACGCTGGCAAGGTCAAGGAGGATGTCGTTGACGTTTGCAGGCAAAATCTCATGCGGTACGCAGTTCCCGCCTTTGTGGAGGTCGTACAAACACTTCCGCGCACGCCCCTCGGCAAGGTGGACTACAAAGCGTTGGAAAAGCTGAATTGAACGTCTTTTCGTTTTTTGCGTCACTTTTGCGGTGGCGCATTTTTGTGCAAAAAATTTGCCCTCACAAAAGAGCAAGAGCGTTTTTGTGTTGCAATAGTTTGCTTGTTGTGCTACAATATACTTTGCACGGTCATGCGCCGTGCAATAACAATTTGAGGTCACTTAATGAAAATCATCATTGCAGGTTGCGGAAAGGCAGGCAAGGCTATCATCGACAGCATGACGGAGGACAACCACGACATCACGGCGATAGATACCAACCCCGATGTGATCGAAAACATATCCAACACTTACGACGTAATGGCGGTGTGCGGAAGCGCCACCTCGCGCGAAATGTTGCTATCGGCTCGCGTCGGCAAGGCAGATTTGTTTATTGCCGTCACACAATCGGACGAAGTCAATATGCTCAGCTGTTTTTTGGCAAGGCGTATGGGCGCCAAACACACCGTTGCCCGTATTCGCGAGACGGACTACAACGAGGATGGTTTGAACTTCCTGATCAAGGAGTTGGACCTGTCCATGTCCCTCAACCCCGAACGGCTCACTGCGGAAACGTTGTTTGACTGGCTAAAACTGCCATCTGCGGTAAGCGTGGACAACTTTGCAGGCAAAAAACTTCAAATGTTGGAGCTTATTGTGCGATCCACATCCTCTCTCAACGGCGTGAGCATAATGGACCTGCGCAAAAAATGTCCCATCGAATTTGTTGTATGCGCAGTGCAACGCAACGAAGAGGTGCACATACCCACAGGTACGTTTGTGCTCGAATCGGGAGACAGAGTGGCGTTTATGGTAAAGCGTGCCGAAACGCACAAGTTTCTCAAACGTTTGGGAGTGGTGCAAAAGCAGGGACGCGACGTCATTTTGCTGGGGGGAAGCACTACGGCGTACTATCTTGCTCGAATACTTGTCAACAACGGCTTTTACGTCAAGATCATTGAGCGTAACGAGGAACGTTGCGCCGAATTGGCGGAGATATTGCCGGGTGGCGTGGCGTTGATACACGGCGACGGCATGAACCACGATCTGTTGTGGGAAGAAGGCATCAAGGGCACGGACGCCTTGGTCGCATTGACGGGTTCGGACGAAGAAAACATCCTCATTTCCTTCTATGCGTCCAGCCAGCAAGTGCCCAAAGTAATTGCCAAGGTCAATCAGCCCGAAATTGCCGATCTTGCGGAAAAACTCGGATTGGACAGCATAGTGTCCCCGCGCAAGTTGGTTGCGGACGCATTGACGCGTTATGCGCGTGCGCTCAACACAAAGCAGAGCAGTAAGGTAGAAACAATGTACAGCCTTATGGACGACCGCGCCGAAGCATTGGAATTCAAAGTGCTTGCCGATTGCAAACTCAACGGCATTGCCCTAAAAGATTTGAGTCTCAAACCCAACATCATCATTGCAGGTATCATTCGCGGAAAGGAAACGATCATTCCTTCCGGCGATGACAAAATACAACAGGACGATAGTGTAATAGTTGTTGCCACCGATTCGAGGCTTTACGACTTATCCGAAGTGCTGAGGTAACATGAACTACAAAGTAATTTTCAACACAATAGGCAAAATTGCGCTTATTCTTGCCGTTTTGCTTGTTATACCCACCGTGTTGTCGGCAAGTCTTTTGGAAAACAGCTGGTGGGCGCTTCTTGCAACGGCGGGCATTTCCCTTGTGATAGGCTTGGTGCTCACGTTTGCCATTCGTCCGCGCAACAAGGCGATTTTTTCAAAAGAGGGGCTGATAATAGTTGCGCTCAGTTGGATATATGTTTCGGCGATAGGCGCTCTTCCATTTGTTTTGAGCAGAGCTATTCCCAACTACATAGACGCTTTTTTCGAGACATGTAGCGGTTTTTCCACCACAGGCGCCACAATTTTGACGGGTACGCAAATTGAAAGCATGGACAGGGGCTTGCTGTTTTGGCGAAGCTTTACGCATTGGATCGGCGGTATGGGCGTGATAGTTTTCCTCATGGCGTTCGAGTCGGGTTCTGCCAACAGAGGCATGCACATTTTGCGTGCGGAAATGCCCGGTCCCACCGTAGACAAAATAGTTCCGCGCGCCCGCAGTACTGCGCGCATACTGTATCTGCTGTACATCGGGTTTACCGTCGTGCAGATAATCGCGCTTCTGATTGCGGGCATGCCCGTTTTCGACAGTTTTGTGCATGCGTTCGGCACGGCAGGTACGGGCGGTTTCGGTATCAAAGCGGATAGCATAGCGGGTTACAATCCCGCTTGCCAATGGATAATTGCCGTGTTTATGGTGCTGTTCGGCATCAACTTCAACTTGTACTATCTTTTGATAATGCGCAAGTTCCGTTCGGCATTCAAATCGCAGGAGTTGTGGATATTCCTCGGCATCATCGTCGTTGCGTCCACGGCTGTTTCCATCGACCTTGCCCTTGCCGATCTGCCCTTTGCGCAGGGCGCGAGCGAAGCAGTCCGACACGGATTTTTTCAGGTCGCGTCTTTTATCAGCACCACGGGGTACAGTTCCATTCCCACATCCGTCGCACACCCTGCCAATATCAACAGCTTTCCGCTGTTATCCAAGGCATTGCTGTTTTTGCTTATGTTTATCGGCGGATGCGCAGGCTCCACGGGCGGAGGACTCAAAGTCAGCAGAGTCGCCATTCTCGGCTGTTCCGTTCGAAAAGAACTGCGCAAGGTTTTGCACCCGCGCAGTGCAAGCGCAGTCAAGTTCGAGGGCAAGATACTCACAGAAGAAAATATGCAGGGCGTAACGCGCTACTTTGCGCTGTATATGCTTATCACGGCATGCACCATCTTGATTTTGTGTCTGGACGGGGGCGAAGGTCTCACTTTGGAAAGCAACATCACGGCGTCCGTCTCCTGCCTCAACAACATAGGACCTGCTTACGGCGTGGTTGCGGACGGATACTACATGTATAATTGGTTGTCCAAGATAGTGTTGTCCTTTGCGATGTTGATAGGCAGGTTGGAACTTTATCCGATATTGCTCACCTTTGCCCCGAGCACTTGGATAAAACGCTGAACGTAGCAACTTTTTCGGATCGTCGCTCGGCGCATAAACGATCAAAAATGAATAATTGTCCAAAACGACTTGAAAACCGTGCGTTTCAAGCCGTTTTTTTGATGTCGTTTTCCATAAAAACGTTTACGTTACAACCCCTCGGTATCGTTTTGTGTAAATTATCGTTAGCGACAACACGTCTTGTCGCAAACAAGATCGCCGTATCTTCGTTGGCAGAAATTTTATTTGTTTATTGACTTTTCTTTGCAAAAATACTAAAATGATTTACACAAACATTTAGGGGTGAAATATGAAAAAGTTTACATCCTTGTCGGTTGCGCTGATCATCGCTTTGATGTGCGTACTGACGGTTGCATGCAACGCGACGGTCACCGTGTCGTTGCACAATTATGACGGATCCAACACCGTCAAACAAGTGTACGATCCCAACGAACCGCTACCCACGCCCGTGCGCGACGGTTACACATTCGAGGGTTGGTACACGGATACTCTCACCACGCAACCCTTTGTCGAGGGGCAAAGCAGAAGCGAAGATTTCCATTTGTATGCCAAGTGGACCAAGTCGGCAGACTCCTCGCCCAAAAAGTTTACCGTCACTTTGGTGTATAACGACGGCGTAACGGACAACAAAACCGTGCAGGCGGAGGAGGGAAAACCCGTTGTTTTGGCGGAGCCGAAACGTTCCGACTACCGTTTTGACGGTTGGTGGACGGCTCAATCGGGAGGAGAGCAGTGGACTGTGCAACCCGTCACGGAGGATATCACTCTTTACGCCCGTTGGACGTTTGTGGGCGATCCGTCCGTTGTTTTGCCCGAAACGTTGACGGTTACGCCGAGAACGGTCAGCCTTGAAGTCGGCGAAACACAGCGACTTTCGGTATCGGTCGGTCCCGATAATGCTTCCGACAAAAGCGTCAATTTCGCTTCATCCAACGGCAACGTCGTGACGGTGTCCAACGATGGCTTGATCTCTGCTGTTAGTATCGGAAGCGCAACAGTCACTGTCAGTTGCGGTGCAAAGCCTTCCGTCAGCGCTTCGGTGCAAGTAACCGTTACGCAAACGCAGGCTTCGTCCTCCTTCGGCACGCGTGAAAAGCCTCTCACCGTCGCACAGGCAATTGCTTTGGGCAAAAGTCTTGCCAGTAACGCCTGGACGGAAGAAAGGGTGTATGTGCGTGGCGTCGTGGTAGGCGGAAGAGATAACGCCTCCTCTCCCACGCAGGGCACCGAGGGCGATTGGCAATTTTGCATAGCCGACAGCGCAAGCGCTTCACAAAAACTTTTGGTGTATTTTGCCGAGTTGCCCTCTACGCTTTCGTCAACGCTTTCCAACGGAGACACGGTGGTGGTGTGCGGATATATGCAAAACTACAAGGGCACAACCATCGAGATTTTCCACAAAAACAACGTTGAGGCGCAAATAGTAGAATGGACCGCCGGTAGTGGCAGTCAGGGCGGAGGATCTACCGTTCACACCAAGCACGATTTCGGCAACAGCTACTTTGCTTACGTCAAGTGTTCGTACGAGGGGTGCCAAGTTTACGGGCGCAATGAGGGCAAACGCAATTGCGACGACATGTTTGATTACAGCGCGACAAAGCAAGCGGAGATAGACCGCCACTACAACGATTGCACGAGCAAACTCAACGGATCGACGGACGAATTTGTAAAAGCCTTGGCAATTTTCGAGGACGATGTGGAGTATCTGGACGGTCAATACAGTTGGGCAAGCGTTTATTACAGCACGGACGAGTATTTCGATTTCAAAAATGTAGACAGCGCGTACGACGTCGCGTTTACCAACTTGTGCAAGCTCATAGTAGACGCGGACAAAAAGTTCAATGACTTTTGGGACTTGTACCCCGAGGAAAGGGACGATGTTTTGCCCATGGCTCAGATGTATGCCAACGGTTCATCGAGCAACGTGGACGGCATTTTGGACAGTTACTACGAAGAAATGCAACAAGACTATCCCGACGCAGACAGGTTGGACGAATTGTACGGTCAACTTGTACAAGCCTACAACAAGCAAGCGCAAAGCTACAACTACGACAACTACATGCTTTACGCCTACGATCAGATATACAATCGCGAGTACGGTTTGACGCAAATTCAGCAAATGCGCAATTTCATCAAGCAGTACATTGTCGATGCGTATATAGATGTTTCTTGGGCGCTTGCCGATTTGTACGGGTATTCCGACTATATCGAGTTTTCAACGGACGCCAACGAGTATTTTTACTACGGGTTGATGTACGAATCGATATTTGAAAACAGCAGTTACGACTACTTTGAACAGATGACGATGCCGTCTGTCAACTACATTGCGCGCTACTTCGAGTGGTTGGATGAAGCAACGGTGGGAGTAAAACCCATAACCTTTGCGGAAGCCGTTAACGAGATGTTTCAAAAGGGCACCTATTTTCGCGGAGACGAGCAAGGCGCCTACACCTTGTGGGTGCCAAAGGACGAAATGGCGGTTTGCTATTTTCAGCAAGGCGACGATGAGTTCTACGGTTACGACGATCCGTTCACCTTTGTGCACGAGTTCGGTCACTACTACGAAAATATCCACAACGGCGGGCTTGCATTGAGCTACGACCACGACGAAACGCAGTTGCAAGGTGACGAGATGTTGTTCCTTGCCTGGCTCCAAACCAACAAGGCGTCCAATATCACCGACGGAATGACGGCGGTGGAGTTGGAAAAACTTTCCTACATGTTGCAAACGGTCATTGTATCCGCCGCGGTGGACGAATTGGAGTGGTCTGCCTATACGGGCGAAACAACAAGCAATTTTGGCGATAAGTATGCGCAAATTTTGGCAGATTACCTCGGCGAGGACGAGGCGGAGTACGAAAACCCCGACTACTGGTACGAAGTGGTTTTTGACAACGCAGGCTACTATGTATCCTATGCCGTCAGCGCTCTGCCCGCATTGGAAATTTATGCCATTTCGCAAAAAGAAGGACTAAACAGCGCGCGCTCGGCTTATCTCAAACTGTTTACCTATTGCGAGGACAACTCTCGCATGACAAATTACACCTACACAGGTGCAAACGGCGTGTTGGACTTTGCAGGACTGGGCAACCCGTTCGAAACGAGCATCTACACCGATATCAAATCTTGTATTGACGACATGGGGTTGTAATTTACGACAAAATGCCCTGCAATTGTGGCGCGATGAACAACAGTTAAACAACTTGAAACAAGCGGTTCGGCATTCAGCCGAACCGCTTGTTCCATACCCCCGCCTTGCAGTCACACCAAAGTGAGCGGTAAAAGCGCAAAGTGCGCGCAAACACTTTTCCGTTTTGCAAGGGGCAAACGCTCAAAAAATGGCAAACAAAATATTTTGCCGAAAGGTGCAAATACCCTTTGAAAGTTGTAGTGAAATATGCTATAATTAATAATGAAATAAAATATCGTGTAACGCATCCTAAGGGGAGAGTTAATCCGCTCAATGTTATTTCGTTTGGCGCAGAAAATGCTACATTCTTTTATCAGAAGGAAGAGTGGATTTCGGGACGTGATATAAATTTTATAGACGAACGGGAAATTGACGAATATGCGTGTTTGTTTATGGTGACTTGTTTACGGCAAATCGCCACTAAATATACATATAACTATGGTTTGTTTCCGAAGTTACTCAAAAAAGAAAAAATCAAATTACCGATAGACAAGGAAGGAAACCTCGATTTCATGCAGATGTCCAATCGGATGAAAGCGTCGGAAGTTTTATCGCGTCAGAAGATATGTGTATGCTCGGAGTTAATATAATTTGTTATATTGTAAAAGGAATAAAAAGGAGATAGTCTCATGACGGAAGAACAAATTAAATTTTGGTGCAAATGGATTGTTGAGAACGGCGACCGCCCATTATCTCCAATCCAAAAGGAACTTATCAAACAGGCGATAGATGCTTCCCAAAATCCATTTGAAATGATTGTTGCGATTTTGGCATTATTGCCGAAATACTGATATGGAACGTTGACAGTCACCACTCATTTGCGCATGGTCCATATCAACGCCGAAGATTTTTTTTCGCGCTCCAAATGCGAAACTTATTGTCAAAAAAAGTGGTTATAAAAACAGTTTGTTCTCTAATGAAATCGCTTTGATAAAATCTACGATAAAACCTATGGAGTAACAACATGGATGTGAAAAAAATAAATAAAGAAATTGACGCATTAGAACAGCAAGTTCAAAATAGAACAAACTCCTATATGATGGATATTGAATATACAACGATTATTGATTCTCAGTTAAATGGATACGCAAAGGTAATCCTTTCATATTGTGAAATGAATAATCTAATTGCATATTCCAATGTTCTGCGCGAATCAATCCCTATTGATAGAAATGCTATAGAATTTTTTTGTATTTGGGATGGGATTAAAACAGATATCTTAGAATATTCTGAATCATTAAAAGGAGGGAACCGACAGCGAATAATATCATCTATTGCATATAAGCTTCAAAAAAGTATGACAAAAAATGAAATTGATGATTATTTAGGCGGTTTTTCTGTCCCAATATCAGAATTTAATTATACAATAAACAGTAAACGCGTATATGTCCAGAACACACTGAAAGATGTTGACGGATGTATTATAAAGGACATTGCCAAAGATTTGCAGTTGATTTCTCCTGAAGTAATAGATACAAATTTGGAAATTTTATCGGGTTCAGACTTTATATCTGAGCAAATATCAAAGTGCAAAGTCAAAATGAACAATGGGGATTTTGATGGTGCAATAACAAATGCTCGAACTTTAGTGGAAGCTGTTTTACTTTCAATAGAGGAGCGAATTCTGGGGACTCGGCAATCGTATGACGGGAAATTGCCCAGATTGTATGTGCGAGTGTCAAAGCTGATAAATATGTATCCCGAGGACAAAGCCACATCAAATTCTTTCAATGAAATTCTGCGAGGTTTTATATCCATTGTAAATGGATTTGCAGGATTATCGAATAATATTGCGGACAGACATGCTACTGCTATACATCCTAAAAAACACCACGCCAAAATCGTAGTCAATAGTTCTATGATACTTTCAGAGTTCTTATTTGAAAGTTTTGAATATCAAACAAACAAAACCTAATCGTGTCATACTTGATACATTTAAAAGGAGAACGCTATGGCAAGTAAAGAAGTAATAGTTTAAGAATAAATCTTTGATATCAGAACAAAATACCGACGATTGTATTTGCCTGACTGACATTGCAAAGGCTAAAAGCCCGCAACATTCGGGCATTATGTTTTCGCATTGGCTCAGAAATTATTCCACGATTCAGCATCTCGGGCTGTGGGGAACGTTGAACAATCCGATTTTAATGTAATCTAATTCGGTAACATTAAAAATAATTCGGGCGATAGCTCTTTTGTTTTGACTGCGCAAGAGTAGATCGAAAAGACAAATACTATCGCATGGTAAGCAGATACAAGCGCTATGGCGACACCTCGCGCCTTTTGGGAGATAGATCCGACTAAAATTAATCATTACTTAATTTGTCATTGCGCCCAATAAGTCAATTTGCCAACAGCAATGCAATTTTCTTACCCCATAACCTCATTTTTATTCTAAATACATCTTAAATCAAGCCTTTTTGCGTGTCGGGTGGCGGGGCATGCAAAGGGGCTTATCTATTTGACAATTTGTCGCATGCGTACTAAAATTAGTGTGATCTTCTTCAAGGAGGATATTGGATGATATGAAAAGATCCGTTGCGCTGATAACGGCATTTGTGTTGTTGTTGACATGCTTTTGCGCCGTTGCATGCAACCGTTCCGTTTATGTGTATCTGCACGGATATGACGGTGGTGAAGAAGTTAAAAAGATAGTTTACGATTCTAATGTTGCGTTGCCCGAGCCGAAGTGCGACAATTACGTTTTTGAGGGGTGGTTTACCGACGCAAACACAACAGAGCCTTTTGTGCAGGGACAAGAAAAAAGCGAGAACTTTCACCTTTACGCCAAATGGAGCAAGGCAAAAAACCCCGTTATGCACGCCGTCAGGCTGGTATTCAACGACGGCAGAGCCGACGTCACGCTCAATGTGGCCGACGGTATTCCCGCAAGCGTTCCGCAACCCGATCGCGAAGGGTATCGTTTTGACGGTTGGTATTTTGACGGTTCGGACACGCAGTACGCCCATCAACCCGTTACGAAAGATATAGTTCTGTGTGCCAAATGGACGGAGTTGTCGCGCTACATCGTACAACTTGTCTACAACGACGGCGAAACATTCGTCGATATCCCCATTTACGACGGCGGATATGTGCAATTGCCTACTCCTTCGAGAGAGGGCTATTTGTTTAAAGGGTGGTTTACGGACCAAACCTACCAACACAAGTTTTCCGATACGCCCGTCAAAAGCAACATCACGTTGTATGCGGGGTGGAGCGCGCAAACAGGCAATGCCTACAACGTTACTTTTGTGTTTTACGGCAACGTCCGCACGGTAAAAACCTTTGAGGCGGGATCGGTCGCAGAGGTCCCGTCCCCTCCCATACGCAAAGGATACATTTTTGAGGGGTGGTATCTCGACGAAAACTTTACAGTGGAGTGCAACGATCTCATTGTCGATCACGACTACACCGTTTATGCCAAGTGGTATGCAAAGATAGCGATAACCCTCAAATATATGGACGGCGTCACGTCAGACAGAGTAATTTACGTAGACGAGGGCGAAACGCCCGAACTGCCCGCCGATCCCGTGCGTTTGGACCACGATTTTGTGGGTTGGTTTTTGGATGAAGAAGGCACCGAACAATATGTTCTCGGTCCCGCAACGCACGATCTCACTCTCTTTGCCAAGTGGGAAGAAAAACACACGGTCCATCGCTACGACAGCTACTTTATGTTTACTGAATGTACATATAGCGGTTGTCACGTCTTGGGGCGCAACAGGGGCGAAAGGAAGTACGACAACATGTGCGATTTCGGGTGGAGCAAGCAAAACGAGATCGATGGGCATTACGATGATTGCCAAAGTGCGCTTAACGGCACTGTAGCGCAATTTGTAGAGGCGTTTGAGATATTTGAAGATAATCTGGAATATCTTTCCGACCAATACTATTGGGCAACGTTGTACTACGACGTTCGCTACTACGATTACACGTCCGTAGTCAACTGTTATTCAACCAATTTTAGCAGGTACTACGATTTGTTTATCCAGGCGGACAACACGTTCCACGAGGAATTTTGGACGTTGTACGGCGAGGACAGCGAAGAGATTTTGTACTATGCCGAGATGTACGCCGATCAGGAAGAAAGCGAAGCGGACAGTATCCTCGAAGAGTATTACAGTGAAATGAATTCCTACTATCCCGCCACGGGCACGCTGAACAGTTTGTACGGAAGATTGGTAAAAGCCTACAACAAAGAGGCAAAGGGCTACGGCTATGACAACTACATGGAATATGCTTACAGCGAGGTGTACAATCGCGAGTACGGCCCCGAGGATACGGCAGAAATGCACTCCTTTGTAAAGGAGTATATCGCGCCCGCGCTTGTGACGGTGCACAACAAAAATGTCGGCGTCGGCAATTCTTCCGACCGCAGTTTCTTTGACGCATTGAGCTCGGGACGTATAGTAAGCGGTTCGGCATCGCAAACAGCCACCAACTATATCGGCAATTACTTCAAGTGGCTCTACGACAACAGCGATCCCGACAAAACAATAGATTTCTATTCTGCCGTGGAAGAGATGTTTAGTGTAGGCAACTATTTTAGCGGTAGCGGTGAGGGGGCTTACACGATGTATGTTCCGTACGGCGACGTGGCGTGCATATATGTGCAGAGCGGGATCACCTACGACAACGCCTTCACTTTTGTTCACGAATTCGGTCACTATTACAACTACTACTATAACGGCGAAAAGTACCTCAGCTACGACCATGACGAAACGCACAGTCAAGGCAACGAGATGCTGTTCCTCGCCTGGCTAAAACAAAACAAGCCGTCCAACGTAACGACGGGTATGACAAGACTGGAAGCGGAGCAATTGGAAAACATCTTGTGGACTATCTGCATGGCGTCGGCAGTGGACGAACTGGAACAAGTGGCGTACACGGGCGTCTACAACGGAGAACCGTTTACGGGCACCGACTACCACTCCTTGTTCGGAGAAATTTTGGATAGTTACGGAACGAACGCAAGCAGTATATTGAAATCCAACGGCAATCAATCTTATTGGTACTATGTGGCTTTTGATAATGCCGTCTACTACATATCCTACGCAATGAGCGCGTTGCCGTCTGTGGAATTGTACACAATTGCGGAAAGCGAAGGCGTGGAAAAAGCACGCGAGACCTACTTTAAGCTTTTCACCTACTGCGATGACGAATCGCGCATGTCGCAGTACACCTATTCCAAGGCGCTGGAATACTGCGGGTTGACCAGTCCCTTCAACGAATCGCTGTACGCGCACATTTCGGAATACATCGACTCACTCTGAAATAAGCCGACAAAACGGCAAAGAATAAGCGCACCTCGCATTATTGCACAAAAACAACATTGAGCGGTGCGCTTGATTTTTGGAACGGTATTTTTTTTATTTTATTTAGTCAACCATTAGTGCATTCCCACTAAATAATTGGAAAGTGAAAGCAAACGTTTATTTGTTGCTAACTTCTCGTACGTTTGCGGTTCTTCTATTTGTAATTCCGCCAAGTTCAGGAACCAATCCGGGTACAAAAAATACGCCAAATATGTTATCGGAACATCAAAGATATAGGTTGGACGATAAAAGGTTTTGCCCATGTAGGTAAAGGCTATCTTGCGAAGAAAATTTTGACAGACATTGTCATCGAGATTTGGAACATAGGATACAAAGTGCCAAAATTCAATGCCTACGGAGTCTTTGATAAGGCAATCCAGTCCGATATAATTTGAAGAATTGGCATATTGATTGATTCTTGAAAAAACCAATTCTTTAAGCATTTCTTCGATAATATCCGCCCAAAGCATAGGTGTGCAAAGATTTTTTTCCACGTCGGATTCGTTTACAAAAAAGCATCGTGAGATCCCGTACTTTTGAGCATAGTTTTCACATAATTGATTTGCGCAGGTATCTATCGATGAGTATAATACCAAGTTTTCGATAGCAAGCTCTATAATTTTTTTGTATCGTTCTATTCTTCTCAAAATGCGTTGTTGAGCTTCTTGTTCGGCAAACGAAGTTCCGTATTCTGCAACAAGATCATTACGAATCCACTCTTTTGAAAGCTCGACGACATCGTGTATCTGCAATTCGAATTTCGTTTTAGCTCTTCCGTTTTTATCAAACCTCTTGTAAAGTTCTATTAATTTTTCAAGACATTCTTCGCTGAGCGAAAAATGGTTACCGTTTTTTACGACATCAAGAACTATGCGCTTGTTGCTTTTCAAAAAGGTTTTCAATTTTTCGCATGCTTGATTTGTTTCATTCCAAAAAATGGCGTTAAATTTTGCAATTTCGAGTAGCTCCGAAGGAATATTCGAAGGAAAAGTTGATGTTCCGACAAATATTGGTATAATGTTTTTGCCTCCGCTTATCGCTATTTGAACTTCTTGCATTATCCAGTCATTAGGTTGCGAACAACGGTCAAATACTGTTGGAGTGACAATGAGAATAAAATCCGAACAGTCCATTAGGGCGTCTTTTAATGCCAAATCAAATCGTCCGTTTTTGAGACATTCCTGATCGCGAAACACTTCGTAATCAGAGTTCAAGCAATTGTAAATTTCTTTTGCGACAGCATCTCCGCCGTCTCTGCGATAACTAATAAATACAGACATATTTCCTCCTTATTAAATTAAATTTTATTTTTATTGTCGTTCCTGTGGTATTATCTCAAAAGTTCTGACCGTTATGTGTAAGGAGCGGTGCAACCGCGACGGAATAGAGATCGTTACGCGAAGCGTCGATCACGTCACCGGTGGTCCCGTCTTTACCAAGGACGTGCTCTACCTACTGAGCCATCAATCGAGCGACAAAGTGGCGAACACCGACGAATATATGCAAAAAAACAGACTTTACCAAAGCAAAGTCTGTTTTTTGGAGCTACTAACCGGATTTGAACCGGTGACCCCGTCCTTACCAAGGACGTGCTCTACCTACTGAGCCATAGTAGCAACACCTTGCTTATTATATATTTTTTTTTCTTTCTTGTCAATAACTTTACGGCAAGTAGTGTATTTTATCTGTACAGGCAAATTTTTCGAAGTTTATTTGCGCAAACGTCGTTGCGCCTTGAAACAAGCCTTTTTTGCCGTAATTGAACGTCGATAGCAAACCGTCAAAAGGTCTGTGATTTTTGCTTTTCATTGCATTTTGAGCATATGGGGTGGAATTTTGTCAAAATTCCCCAAGCGCTTTGCTCGGGGAAAGTATTTTTACAAATCTTCGAGACGTTCTACGGAGAGTACATCGGGGTGCAAGTACATCAAGTCGCACAATTCGTTTGCAAAAAAGTTTTGTTTTGTGTATATAACGGCTTCGGCGATCATTTGTTCTCCGTCTTTGTATATTTTGAAACGGTGGAAATTGTCGCAACCGAAGTGGTCTATTAGCAAATTTTTGGTTTCGTTACTGTACACGAATTTTACAAAAAGCATGTGTTTGCGACTTTTGCGAAGCACGACCTTGCTGTGCAAGAACATCTGTATGCACAGTATCAACACCGTAGCCACCGAAGCCACAATGGGCATTCCTGCACCTACCGCCATACCTATTGCGGCTGTTGCCCAGACGCCCGCCGCGGTGGTAAGACCGCGAAGGTTTTCTCTGCGGAAGAATATTACGCCTGCGCCCAAAAAGGATATACCCGAAACGATCTGCGCGGCAATACGTTCGCCGTCGCCGATATCTTTTAGCGACATGGATATAATGGTAAACAGTGCAGCTGCGCAACCCACGATAAAGTGCGTTGCCATGCCCGCTTCCTTTTGACGGCGATTGCGTTCTATGCCGATTATTATGCCAAGACCGCCCGCAATCAATATGCGTAGCAAAAAGATCAATTGTACTTCCCAACCCGTGTAGGCGGGGTTGCCGAGATCGTGCCCGAAGAGAATTCCTATGGGCAATTCGGACAGGGATTTTGCAGTTGCCAATAAATTCATTTTGAATTTGCCTCTCTTGTTTTACGCTTGTCATAGTATTCTAACACAATCTGCAAGCAAATTCAATAGTAAATCAACAAAATTTAGGCGAAAAATTTCAAAAAATAGGCGACGCAACGGTCGCCATGTATTATTAAAAGAAAAAGAGCGCGCAAAAATAAATTTGCAAACGTTTGCGTCTGTGTTTTTCTTTGTCTCCGCCAACGGACAAAGTGCCGAAAAACCCCAAAATTTGCGCCGTTTTTTGACGCGCGCTCGTTGTTTTTCGTCGGCGATACAGTTTACTTGCAAAGACGTTTGTCCTTGCCCACAAGTTCGGCAATCAGAGTGATGTTTTGGTCTACAAGTCGCGAAAATATCCTTTCGTCATATCTTTCGCGCAGTTGTTGGAGCGTAAGGTTTGTGGAAATAAACGTTTGATTGCCCCTTACTATCCGTTCGTTCAGCACCGAGTAGAGGTATTCGGCGGTGACGTTTTTGTAGATGTTTTCCGTCCCGAGGTCGTCGATCAACAGCACGTCTGCGCCCACAAGCGTATCCAGCGTTTCTTCGCGAAGAGCGTATCCGCTGATATGCGCGTTAAGCAGTTCGCTCCCCAGCGAGTAGGCGGTGAGGTACAGCGTGTTTTTGCCGAGCGAAAGGCACCTATTTGCGCAAGCCGTCATAAGGTATGTTTTTCCCGCCCCCACGTTGCCTATCAGCAACATGTTGGTTTTTCCTTTTTCGCAAATTTCCTTTGCCTTTTTGTAGACGGCAATGTTGTGTTTGTCTGTTTCGGCAGAACTTTCAAAAGTGTACTCTTGGTGAAGGACGTTGCTTTGAGACACGGTTATTCGGCGGATCTCATCTTGCAGACATTGACACAGGGCGTTTCCCGTGTAGCCCGTGTCGTTACACTTTGTGCAGGTGTAGTGCGGAAGGATATCCTCTTTGGTCAGTCCCAAACGTTTTAGCAGTTGCTCCTGTTGCCGTTTGAGGGATGCTATTTCCTCCGTCTTGTCCTTTCCTCCCATTACGCTGTCCACTTCGGCTTCGCGCAATCGGCGTTCCAACTGCGTCCATTCTTGGTTTTGCCTCAGGCTGTTCAAGGTTTTGTCCGCTTTGTCCTCTGCGTCGAAACGTCTTTTGTCAATGGTCATGCGCGCCAAACGCAAAATTTGTTGTTTGTTCATCAATCCTCCGTATCCAAAGCGGTAAACAGCGCGCTCAGTTCGTCATCAGTGTAGTGTCTGCGTTCCATATCCTTGCCGATAATGGCGGTAGTCGCGGTAGAACTTGCTTGACGGGCGTTTTGCTTGTGATCTTTTGCCTGTTCCACGCTGAAAATGCCGTTTTGTTTGTAGTCGGCAAGCACTCTGTTGATGTACGCCATGGGCGATGATGTGCC
>CANQJK010000005.1 GCA_947624235.1 uncultured Clostridia bacterium
GCACCGAGTGGGGTTTACATGTACGCGTTGTCACCAAAACGTATGTAGGCTCTTACCCTGCATTTCCACCCTTACAGTTTTCACTGCGGTATATTTCTGTTGCACTTTCCTTGAAGTCGCCTTCACAGGCCGTTAGCCTGCACTCTTGCTCTGTGGTGCTCGGACTTTCCTCGTGAGCAAGCTCACGCAACCGTCTGGCTGTCTCTTGCACACAAATTGTACAGCAATCGGGCAAATTTGTCAAACAAATACCCGTCCTGTTGTCTGCGTTTTACCGCTGTACCACTTGCCTACAACCGCTATCGACAGGGCGACAGGGACTTATCGCGCTTTGGCGCCGTCGCAAAACTCGACCGCGAAGGTTGGAAACGGTCCTGCCATCCGTGTTCTCCCTTTACATACCGCCCTGTTTGCAAAAAATTTCAAAAATCGGGGAAAAGTTTTTGCAAATTACTTGTTGCCGATATTGCTCAGGTACTCGTCGGCGGGCACGTCGTTTACAAAAGCCGTTGTTTTGACTATGCTGTAATCCCCTTTGAGGCGGTGCTTGTTGAACAAGTGCAAAACAAGGCGGTCGGGGCGCAGATTGTCGTTACCTATTGCAAGAGTGACAAGCGCATTGTCGCTGTCCAACCTTTGCGCTCCGTAAATTTTGTCCTCCACGTTTTTGGTGACAAGTTTGCCTCTGTCGTTGTAGATGATCTCGTAACCTTTTGCGGTTATTTCCTCTACGACATCGCCTATGCCTTTCGCGCTCAGACGAAACTCGGCGCGGTTCAACGTCCCTGCCAAATTGACCGTGGCGTCGAATTGACGGACAAAGCGAATGCCTTTGGGACAGACGGAATTCAATTTGTCGAGCAACATATCCTTGCAGTCGGTGCGCACGGATACATATTCGGCGTAACTTTCCACGCCGAGAGCAAGCGGAGGAGAAAAGCCCAATTCCATGTGGGGATTGAAACCCTGCGAATACTCCGCTTCCACTCCCGCCCTGCGAAACAGGTAGGTGACGGCGCGCAAATTGTCCACATGAGACACAAGGGACGCCGTTGATGTTTTGGTAAATTTGAAAATAAGCATGACTTTAACTTCTAATTTTTTTTGATATTTCCGTGCGTATCCTTGCAATAGCCGTATTTGTTGAGTCCGCAACCGTTGCACTGTTTGTTGCATGAGGGGGTGGCGGTTTCGTTTAGCGCCTTGACGTACTCGCTTTTGAGGTAGTCTTTCGTTACGCCGATATCCACAAAATCCCACGGCAAAACTTCGTCCGTTGTTTTTGCGCCGACTATTTGCTCCACATCTATCGAGCACTGCTCAAACGCCTTGCGGTAGTGTTCGTAACTGTAATACTCGCCCCAGGCGTCAAAACGTGCGCCGTCCTTGTACGCAAGATACAACGCGTCCGCAACGCTACGCCCTGCGCGAGCGAGCACCGCTTCCAGCACGGAGCAATCGTAGTCGTTATAAGCAAATTCGACGCCCGCCCGTTTCAAAGCGTCAAAAAGATACTTTTGTTTCGCCTCTATGTCCTCGCGCTTGGCAAAAGCGCACCACTGAAAGGGCGTAAAAGGCTTGGGTATAAACGTAGACGCGGAAACGTACAAACGCAATCCTTTCGCCGAAGTACGCGTACGTTTGTAAAGCGTTTTTACGCGACAAGCAAGGTCGCATATGCCTTGTACGTCCTCCATTGTTTCCGTTGGAAGCCCCAACATAAAATACAATTTTACGGAGGAATATCCCTCGCCGAACGCCTCGGCAAGCGTGCCGAAAATGTCCTCTTCGGTGATATTTTTGTTGATAACGTTCCTCAGCCGTTGAGTGCCCGCTTCGGGAGCGAACGTAAGGGAACTTTTGCGATTTCCCTTTGCCATTGTGCCCTTGAAACTATCCAAACGGAGGCTGGGCAAATTGAGTTGAACGTGATTTTTTTCGGCATAGGGATACAACTTGGAAAGCAATTCCTCCAAACCGCTGTAATCGCTTGTGGAAAGACTGTTGAGGGACAGTTCGTCATAGCCCGTAGATTCCAACAGATCCTTGCACAGTTCAAACGCATTGTCTGCCGTGCGTTCGCGCACGGGACGGTAGATAAATCCCGCCTGACAAAACCTGCAACCGTTTGCGCAACCGCGATAAAGCTCGGCTACCGCGCGGTCGTGAATGATCTCCATGCCGGGCACAAGTTGCGTGTGTGGTGTGAACACGGTGTTAAGATCCGACTCTATGTTTCGCCAAACGCGTCTTTCGGGCACGGACGCCACTTTGTCGTTGACGTAGACCGCGGGGTGTAAACTTGGCACATAAATACAGTCGTAATGTTCGTCCACATAGCGCAAAAAGTCCGCTTTTTTTACCCCATATTGCGATTTTTGCAATTTGTAGTCCTCTATTATCTGTTTCCACGGCGTTTCGCCCTCGCCTACGAAAAAGAAATCGAAGTACTTGTAGATAGGTTCGGGGTTGACTGTGCACGGTCCGCCTGCGACGATAAAGGGAAATTCTTCGTCCCTGTCGCTTGCGCAAACGGGTATGCCCGCCAGTTCCAACATATAAAAGATGTTGCTGTAACACAACTCGTACTGCAAGCTGAATCCCACAAAATCAAAGTCTTTGAGAGGGCGTTGCGTTTCGAGACTGCACAGCGACAGCCCGTTGTCTTTCAAGTATTGAGCGTAGTCCTCAAAGGGGGCGTAGCACCGTTCGCAAACCACCCTGTCTATCGAATTGAACAAATAATACAAAATGCGAACGCCCAAATTGGACATTCCCACTTCGTAACTGTCGGCAACGCACATGCAGAAGCGCACGTCGCACGGCTTGTCCATATCGGGCACATTGTATTCCCCTCCGAAATAACGGTAGGGTTTTTGCACGCTGTCCGTAAGTTTTGTCACGTTTTTCTCCTATTTTAGCACCATTGTTGCCATGAGCGTGCCCACAAGATTGAGTTCCTCGCCCTGCACTATTTTGTAACCGATACCGCGTTTTCCCAAAATTTCCGACAGATAACTTTCAAAATATTTGCGGTAATTGCGCAATTTGTTGAACGTCGTCCCTTCTGCGACTATTGCCACAGGCTTACTCTTGTCCTTGCAGGAGGCTATTGCCAAAGCGGAATTGACGATCGCGCCCATTTTCGCCGAACGAAGTATCAACAAATCGCAAATTTGTCGCGCTGTTGCCAAGTCCTTTGCGTTTTGGAAAGAACAAAGGGAGTTGTCGCCCTCCATAAAGTCGGATACGTACTTCAATTCAAAGGGTTGCAGACGGGCTTCCCCTTCGAACAGCCCCTCATCGCGGGCAACGCATAGCGCCTCGTACATTAGGTCGGCAAGATATTTTCCGCTGGTCATTTTTTCAAACAGTTGTTTGTCGGGCAACGCCGTGCGCGCCACCGTCGTGCGGTCGAAATCGCCCTGTTCGAAACCTGCAAAATTTCCGCATTCGGTGTTGACGAGCATCTTTCCCGAAGGCAGACCTTTCACTTTGACGATATTTTGCGTGTCCTCTATGTAGCACACGTTTGTACCCGTGCCGTAGATGTAGCCGAGATAGGCGGAAAACTGCTCGTTCGAAGTCGCCATTCCGCCCAACAACGTCGCAACGGTGTCGTTGAGAATGACTATTTTGCGTGGCGTAGCGTCGTACTTTCGGCAAGCTTCGAGCGTTTGCTCACCCACCTTTGTGCCTACTACCTGCGGAGCCTTGACCTCTTTGGAAAACATCACTACCCTGCCGTCCACGTCCTGCCCCATATCCACTTGATAGGAAAAGCAAAAACCTATGTTTTGCGCCTGCGGTAGCAGGGGAGCGATCCTGCTTGCAATGGCGCCGTAAAACTCCTCTTTGGACAGTTCTGTATCGGACGCGGGCATTTTGCTCTTGGAGAGTTGTTCGATATGAACTTTGCCCTCGTCGTCGAAACAACCCAAAGCGCACCGAAAGTTAGTTCCCCCAGCGTCTATCAAAATACGCTTGGAACCTGTTTTGATCGCGTTTCTGTCGATATCCCTCAAATAGGTGGGTATCATAGGCAAACCGCCGTCGCGCCCTTCCAAGCCCAACCGCATTTGCGTCCAAAACCTTTCAAGCGACCGCTCTACGTCCACATTGTCCGCGCTTTGTTTGTGACTGAACAAAAATTCCCCTGCCGTCATAACAGTTTGTCCTCCAAAATATCCTCTATCGTTGCTATTTGCAATAAGCCTTGATCGTTCAATTCGTTTACGCGCTTTTCGCGCATGACGTCTTGTTGTGAAACGTTATCTCCCTTGACATATACGTTGCACTTGAACAGTTTTGACGTGTAACGTCCGCCCTTTTGCGCAATTTTTGTCAGCACTTCGTACAGTTGCGGACTATTGCTCAACTCCAACGAACGCGCAAGGGAAAACACTTTTTTTCCGTATTCTCTGCTTGTCGGTTTTACCGTTGCAATATATTCCTTTATTTGCTCTATCGCCATTTGAGTGACCTTTTTCTTGGAGACCTGTCCCAAAAGCGATACGGGACGCGTCAATTGAAAATTGCTGTTGGATCCAACGCGGACAAGGTACTTTTCCGACAGTTCCGCAACGGAAAGCCCGCTTTGTTGCACCAGATACTTCAACGTGAGCATAGACACATACGCGTCCTCTTCGGAATTGTGCTGAACAAAGGAAACGCCCATCTCGGTGGCGATCTTGGACAACGCCTTTACTTCGCTTTCCTGCTTGTACAATCTGTACAACAATTGCGAATCGGTAAATTCAAAATCTATCGAGGGCAAATGGTAGCGTTCGCACGCCTTGTTGAGCATGCGCACGTCGCTGTCTACGGCATGTCCGAACACCATATATTCTTTGTCGGTAAGCAACGTCTTTAACCGCGGATATATCTCGCGAAAATCGGGCGAGGAAGCAAGCAACTTTTTGTCCAAATGAAGATCGATACCCACGTTTGCGCGCGTACCGTTGAGATTGTATTTTGTTTTGGGATTGATCCAAATGTTTTCTCTGAATAAAATGTTAAACTGTTCGTCGGCGATCACCACTCCCACACTACATATGCTGGACAGCATGTAACCGTTTGCCGCTTCGATGTCGAAAGCCAAATATTTCATTGCAAATTCCTACCGCCTATACTTTACCAAATTCGGCGGTTTTTTGCAAGAAAAACATTACAAAAAGTAGAAAAGCGCCTTGTCGAGGTAAAATCAACGCTCTTCGTCGATGTGTTGCTCCTGTTTATTTTTCTTTTTGCGCAAGACGGCAAATTTTATCGCCACGACAAGTTGCCACGCGCCCACTACCGTCAAAAATACCGCAAAACAATATCTCAACACCTTGTTGCTTGCCACGTCCGCCACCAAAGCCCCAACGACGGCAAAAATCAACGCGGGCACGATAAGCAACCAGATGTGCGTTTTGACTATAAGCTTGTTTTTGGCATGAAAAATGAGAGCAACGCAACACATGGGCAGAAAGCTGATGAGATTTATCGACTGAATGGTTTTTTGCGAAATGTCGAGAAAACTGAGCAAGGGCACCAACACGGTGCCTCCGCCCATGCCCATTCCGCCCACTATTCCCGCCAAAAAGCCGAAAAGTATCAATAAAAAAATGTGCATGAGCCCTCCTAAAAGAAAAGTTTGATACCGCCCGCTATCAATACCAAAGCAAACAATATTTTTGCCACAGTGCCGTTGAGTTTGCTCAACAGCAACGCCCCGACTATACCGCCCGCAACGACTCCCAGCGTTGCCCACAAAGTGGGTATCCAATCTACGTTACCCTTGACGAGGTACACCAAAGCGCTAACAAACGTCAGGGGCAATATCACCAACAACGCCGTTGCCTGCGAATACTTTTGGTGCAATTTGAGCACCGCAAGCATAAGAGTGACTATCACCACTCCGCCTCCGCCACCCAAAAATCCGTTTATAAAACCCGCAACGGCGGAAAAAATTATCAATATCCACTTGTTTTTTGCCGTTAAATTCATGTTTATTGTATCCTAATTTATTTAATAGCTTTATTTTGATTGACTTTTTATTTTAGTTTGTATTAAAATAAAGACACGTATGTATTGAGGTTTGTCCAAAATACAAAAAACTACTTGAAAAGGTAACGAAAAACTATGAGCAAGAAAACGAAAACAGCAGTTAAACCGTTATCGGAAAACACGCGCAAGGCTATCATCATTACAGCCATAATCGTGGTTGCAGTGGTCATACTGTCCGTTGCGCTTGCTCTGATACTGAAACCTGCACAAAACACACCTTCGGCTAACGATCCCGGTTCTACCGGCAGTTCTTCCCTTACTATCCGTAACGGGGACTTCTTCTACACCAGTTCGGACGACACGGCTTACCCCAAGACCGCCCAAAACTGGTCGAGATACGGTTACAAAGCTGTTCAGGGATCGTCGCATGACTTCGAATCGCTGTCCACCAACGAAAATGCCGTTATGGGCATTGTGACGACGGCATCTGACGGCGACGGCGACACTTGGGATACCGTAACGAACGATTTGGCGTCGGAAAACATCACGGGCGTCACAAACCCCGGCAAACACGATGACGAGCTTGCCGACGACAACGTTTATATGATCGCCACAAAACAAGCCACAACTGCCAGCATACTTTCCGACAGTTTCAGCGTAAGTAGCGGAAAATCCGTCAAGATCACCGTGTGGCTCAATACCGCGCAACTCAAAGAGGGTAGCAAAGCCGTTGTTATGCTTCAAAAATCCACCGTTTCGGCAAAGGCGGAAAATTGGTACGCCTACAACTTTGACGTGGGAAGAAGCGACGCCACGCAGGATAACGGATGGACAAAATTGGAGTTCTACATCTTCAACCGCGAATCCAGCACAAAATACATTCGCCTGAGCGTGGGTATCGGCAATGTGTACAGCGGAGAGGAAGGTCTCGATCTTTTGCCCGGTGAAACGGAAGACGCCGAAAAACAACCCATCACGGGCGAGGGCGTACTGTTTGTGGACGACATCACCTACGAAGAAGTGACGGCTAACGACTACCGCAATGTTGTAGACGCGGAAAACGCCGAGGATAGCACCGCCTTCAAGATCATCGAAAACGAGGATATCGAGGACGAAAGCAAATACCTCTCTTGGGACGTGCAAAACAGTGGCGACAACGTAGACCTGTACACTACTTCCGAACAATTCAGCGCAAGCGGAGAGGAATACTTCCCCTTTACCGACAGAGACGACTTCTACAAGAAAGCCGAAAATGCCGATAACACGACCGAGACCGAAGGCGAACAGTCGGCAAAAGTCGCAAGCGGATTTACCATTTACAAACTCAGTCACAAAGGCGAAACGACAGATCCTATCGGTTTCAGACTTAACGTGGGAGAAGCCGATATAGGTGTTTCAAAGGGAGAGCACGGCGGTATCAAAACGTTGTACAGCCTGCTTCAAAAGGACCACCACCACATCAGCTTTTGGGTGAGAGTTGACCAAGTCAACAAAGTTTCCAAAGTCAACATTTACGTTCAGTCCTACAATCCCGACGCGACGACCGACGACAAGTGGGAGGACGTGAAAAACGGAAGTTGGACGGCACAGGTTTCCAACCAAGAGATCGACACCGACTCCAACTGCGGATGGATCAAATACGACGTGTACATCAAACCCGACGCGCAATTGAAAGAAATATCCATACTTGTGACATTGGGTAGCAAGGACGGTGTGTACACGCAGGAACAGCAAGAAAACAATCTGTATCCCGACGGAACGCTGTATGTTACCAGCTCCGCTTACGAAAAGATCTCCTCCAAGGACTACAACAACGCAAGTAGCGGAACATACGCAAAGAAATTGGACCTCATCGGCGATTCGGCGACAACAAGCGTAACAAACGGAAGTTTCAGCACGCTCAACAACACCGCCGTTCAACCCACGGGCTGGACGCCTGCATTTGCGGGATCAAACATACTCTACCGCGACGGCAGAGGCGATGAAGAAATAAGTGGCATTACAAGACTTGCCAAAGACGTGGAAGGAAGCCAGATCCAACGCGGATTTGACCAAAATCACGGTTGGGACGACGAACAAAACAACGTGTTGCTCATCAAAAACAACGTCGCGACAAGTTACGGATATTTCTCGGGCGAAGTTACCCTTTCTTCCAGAAGCATCTATGTGCTGTCGGTACTGGCAAAGGGAGAGGGAGCGCACTTCTACCTGTTGAACACAGACACGACGCTCGAAAGAAGTGAAAGATTGCTTGCCGAGGGCAAACAGAGCGGTAACGAATCCTCCTTCGGACAACCCGTAGCAACAGACGAATTGCAAAACGGCTGGACGCGTTACTACATCGTGGTAGTTACAGGCAACGATTCCAAGACGGTTCGCGTTGCATTGTTCAACGGAACGTTGGACGGCAAACAACTCAATAAAGGCGACGTGTATTTCGATCAAGTGCAAATGAGAACACTGGGCAGTTACTCCACCGCCGACGATCCCGATTGGGAAGAGGACCAAGAAAACAAAAAGTACATTGTCAATTGGTCAATGGGCAGTTACAAGTTGAACGGCGAAGATCTTTCCGTGAAAGACCTGCTCACCAAAGAACAAGTTGAGTTGCTTGTAAATGTGGGCGCTCTCGAACTGGAAACGGACGAAGTCGCCAAAGACGGCGAACTGAGCGCACTGCTCAAAGACAGCAAGAACCTTCCTACGGAAGAAGATTGGAACGCTATGCTCACTGTCCCCGCAGAGGAAGAGTCGGAAGAAAACACTGAACAAGAAGAAACTGTAACGCGCGAGCCTGTCGATCTCGGCTTGTTATTCTCCGTCATTTCCAGCGTAGCGCTCGTTGCGGCACTGCTTGTCGTCATTGTTGTAAAGATTTTCAAAAACAGAAGAAATCAAAAGAAAGCGGCATAGCGATAGATCGAAAAATTCATAGTTTACTAAAAAGGGCGATGCAAAAAACTTGCGTCGCTCTCTTTTTATTGAATTTTGTCTTTATATTAAATAACTATAACTATTTACTTGGGATCACGCAATTCCATTGCCCGTTACTTGGACGTAAAACTACACATTGAAAAGCGCGCGCAAAATAGCATCCGCCACTTGACTGACGGTCAAGTTGTCCGTCGCGACCGTAACGTCGGCAAACCGGCGATATAAGGGCGTGCGTTCGAAAATAAGACGGGACAACTTTTGAGGCGTGGCGTCGTCAAAAAGGGGGCGCTCGGTGTTGCCCAGTCTGCGCTTCACCGTTTGCTCCTCTGCCGTGAGCCACACCGTTTTTCCGCTGTGAGCAAGAATTTCCATGCCGTCGGACAAAACCGCGCCTCCGCCACAGGATATCACGGTGTTGCACTGCCCGGAAAGGCGCAAAAGCACTTTGTTTTCCTCTGCACGAAAATATGCCTCGCCGAAACGTCGGAATATTTGCCCTACCGTCATTTGGCAATTTTGCTCTATCAAAGCGTCTGTATCCGCAAAGGACATGCCGAGCCGTTGTGCCAGCACTGTGCCGACGCTCGTTTTGCCCGTAGTGGCAAACCCTATCAAAATAATATTGTTACTACCCATTGTTTTTTTACGAAACGATCCGAATTTTAATTGTTCTCGACTTCTCCGTTGCAAGCGTTTATTTTGCCGTAAAGAAATCTACCGCATCCAGGTAACTGCGCGTTCCCTTGCCCGTAAAACGCGCAACGCACACGTCCGCAAGCACATCGTTGCGACGAAATTGCTCGCGGTTATCCACATCGGACATGTGCACTTCGGCAACGGGCACGGATATGCACTCGATACAGTCGCGCAAAGCGTAGCTGTAATGACTGTATGCGCCCGCATTGAAAATGACGGCGTCGCAATCCGTTTGTTGAAGAATATTTACCAACTCTCCCTCGCAATTGCTTTGCCTGCACTGCACCGTTGCTCCGCGTTGACTTGCGTAACTAACGACTTTGTCTTCCAGTTGCGACAACGTGTCCGTACCGTAAAACTTCGGATCGCGTCGTCCGAGCATGTTGAGATTAACTCCGTTTAGCAAAAGAATTTTCATTGTGTCATCCTACAAGTAATCGTATGTCTCTATAAATTTAAGATATCCTGCGTAATCGTCCTGCAATTTTGTGCCCGTCCACAGCGAAAAGCCCTTCGTTCCCTGACTGTAATTCATTTCCAAGCCGTCCACCACCTTCAAATTGCGTTTTTCCGCCTGTTCTCGCACTCCGCTTGCGCCCCTGTAAGCGGAAATAAACACAAATTTGCAACTGTCGGGCAAAAGGATGTTTTTTTCGAATTCGCACTCGGGGACGAAAGTTAGCACCCCCACGGGATGGGAAACGTTTTGCGATAAGCCGTATTTGGTTTGCAAACGACGCGCATGTTCCGCAGTGCGGTTGACGATCTGCATTTTACAGCCGTATTTGAGCAACTCCGTCACGCATGCCTCGCTTGCTCCGCCCGCGCCCACTATCCAAAGCGGTTTGTTTGCAAAATCTATTTTGTGTTTTTCAAGGGGGTGGACAAGTCCGTAACCGTCGGTAGACTGTGGCGCAATGTTCTTGCCCACAGTGTTTACGGACGCTACGTCCGCATGCAACAATTTTGCCACTCGCGTTTTGAAAGGCATGGTGACATTCAGCCCGTCAAACTGTTCGATTGTCTTGATGAGATCGGCGTCGGAAACGTCTGCGGGAAGGTTTACAAGTTCGTAACTGCAACACACTCCGCTGTTGAGCGCAAGGTACGCCATCATGCGCGGTGAAACGCTTTGAGAAACGTCAACGCCTATCAACCCAAAACGCATGTGCCGTACGCCGAGCATTTGCAAAAAGCAGGGGTTCGATACGGCAAATGGGGCGTTGTTGACGCTTCCTCCGCCGACGACCAAACTCAAAACCGCCTCGCACATAGCAATGCGGTGATCGCCGAAACTGTTGAAATAGACATTTTTCGGCAAAACTCCGTCGGAACGGACGATCAACGTATCATTGTCCCAACGGCACTCCTTTGCGCAAATTTCTGCAAGGTATTTGATAGCCTCGCAACGGTCGCACTCTTTTGTTTTGAGTTCTTTGAGCATGCGCAAACGGTGGACGCCACGAGTGGCAACGGCAACGGTGGCAAGAATGGGTATTTCGTCTATGCCGTTGTATGCCTGCAACTCGGTTTGCGCTATGTCTGTCAGTCGGCTCGGTCCCACCTCGATGTCGCCTATCTGTTCGCCGAACGCTTCACGGACGTTCGTAAAAGCGATATCCGCACCGCTATTTATGAGCGTGTCGTAAAATCCGATGCGCGTCGGGCTTATCAACACGTTGCGCGCAACATATCTTTGCTTGGTCAACAACGCCAACGCCACCGAGTAGGCAACCGCAGACGGATCGCGCGGTAAATCGATATCGAAGCAACGCGGTCTGCTTTTTTGCACGGACACCATGTAATTTGCCCTGTCGCCCCCTATCTGAACGGACGCACCGAGATGAGACAGCATAAGCTCCGTGTGGTTGCGCGACATTGTTTTTTCGCTGTACGCCGTTACGCCGTCGGCAAAAAGACCTGCCAAGATCACCGCGCTTTTGAGTTGCGCGCTCCATGCAACGTTATGAAAGTTGCGCCCTACGAGCTTTCCGCCCCGACACACAAAAAGACAACCCGACTGTTGAGATATTTGTGCGCCCATTGCGCTCAAACAACTCGTCAACGAGTTCATGGGGCGTTTTGAGAGGCTTTCGTCTCCGATAAATCGCGCCTTTACGCCCAAACCGACCGCAAGTCCCGCTAGCAAACGCGCCGTTGTTCCGCTGTTTCCGCAGTCGATAGTCACTTCCCCTTTGGGCAACGCGACAATTGGCGTGACGGTGGCGCGATCCCGTTCTACGTCAATGGTCGCTCCCAACGTGCGAAGCCCTTCCACGGTGGACATCACGTCCTGCGAAAAGGTGACGTTGTCGATGTGACTGACGCCGTCCGCTATTGACGCCAAAATGAAAGCGCGGTGCGTAAGCGATTTGTCCGAACAAATGCAATCGGGATCAAGTTGAAATACGTTGTTGAATGTTATCATCATTTTACAGCAGAATGTCGAGTACCGCGTCAAAGGGGAGTTTGACGGAAAAAAAATCGGGCGGTAAGGAAAATCCCACCAGACCGTCACTGTTTTTCTTGTCTTGCAGGGTGAGGCGCAACATCTCTTGCGTAAGCGGATACACGCAAAATTGCTTTTTTACCTCTTCCCTCCAAAAGTCTGCGTACTTGTTTGTGCAATAACCGAGTTTATTTGCAAGCAAAACCTCATAATAAATGCCGTTGGCAACAGCCACGCCGTGAGGAATACCGAGCGCAAGTTCCATTGCATGCCCGACGGTGTGTCCGCAATTGAGACTGTTGCGTTTGTTTTGGCAAAAAGGATCTTCCCTGCAAAGGCTTGTCTTGAATAAAATGCACTCCTCTATCAACTTTTCCAACGGCGCGTTCTGCTCGTACAGACATTGTACGCGTTCGTTAAGCAGACGGTATTTGAGCACCTCGCCCATACCGCTTTGCATTTGGATGTCGTCCAAGGTGTCGAGAAAGCGAAAATCCACCAAAGCGTCGGCAAACCAGTAGGTGCCGAGAAGATTTTTTACGCCGTCGCAGTCAACACCCGTTTTTCCGCCGACGGCGCTGTCCGCCATGGCAAGAAGCGTTGTGGGAACGTGCAACAGATCAATACCGCGTTTGTAAATACTGCATGCAAAACCGACCGTATCGCCAACGCTTCCTCCGCCAACCGCCACTACGCGTTCTTGGGGAGAAAGTTGTCTGTCGGCAAACCAATGGCACAAACAGGCAACATTGTCAAGGCTCTTTGCCCGCTCACCACGAGGCAAAATATATACGTTATCTCCGTTGATACCGTACAACTCGCTCAAAAGAGCGTCCGTTACTATACTGTTATCCGCATAGCGCAACGGATCGAATTTTTCAAAGGTTATTTTGCAGTCGTAAACAGATTTCATAACTAAAAATTTTGTTTGAGCATTTGATTTGCTATCACATAAGCAAGGATATTTTCTGCAATTACGCCCACATTGGGCACAACGCAGGTGTCTGCCCGTTCAAAATGTTGCAAAACGGTTTCGTGCGTCACGGCGTCTACGGTGTTTACGCCCTTTACGGTGGGAACGGGTTTGACGATAAGGTGACACAAAATATCCTGTCCCGTAGTTATGCCTGCGACAATGCCTCCGCATTTGTCGGTAGAATACCGCACGGTGCCGTCAAAAACCAACTCGTCCTGCGCCTTTGTGCCGTATAAATTTGCATACTTGTCGCCTATACCGAAAGAGATGCCTTTAACGGAGGGTATTCCCACAAGGTAGGCGGATATTTGCGCGTCCAGCCTTTCGTTGTAGGGCAATATTTCCCCCACGCCCATGGGTACGCCCGTTGCGCCCACGGCTACTATTCCGCCGAGACTGTCCCCTACGGTTCGCGCGCTGTCGATAGCCTGCTTCATCAGTTGCGTAGCATAACGGCAGGGACAGTGCAAAATGGCGAAATGGGGTTCGTTTTCTGATACGCCGAAACGATATCTGTTGCGAGATGCGATCCCCCCTATCTTTTCTACATAGTGATAGGTGTAGATACCGCGCGTTTCGAGATACTGCTTGCAGATCGCTCCCAAAACGACATAGCACACGCTATTGCGCGCACTTGAAATCTCCGCAATTTGGCGCACGGTCAACTCGGGAAAACGCGCCTTGCCCACGACATCGCTGTGTCCGCTTCGCAATGCCGTGATGTCGGGGCGTTGCTCTACCGATTTGTTTGCGATATGAAAAGTGAGGTCGCTTTCTATTACCGCATCGCCGTCGAAGCCGTCAAAAGTCACTTTGTCCTGCAACATTTGACGGACGCTTCTGCCGTAGCCTTCCTTGCGACGTTTAAGTTCATCATTTACGCGACCAACGTCTATCAAAAGACCTTTGGGCAGACCTTTGACGATCCCGCCCAATTCTTCTCCGTGCGATGTTCCCCAAAATTCAAAAGTTATCATTGGCTTGTGCTCCACTGTTCCGGTGTGATACGGTTTTCCCTAAACCAATCCGTATCTTTTAGTTTGACGTCGCTTTCCGAAAAATACATTTTTACCTTGCCGTCGGAGCAGGCAAAGACGATATCGCCGTTGAGCGGTCGGCAATCGGCATTGATCTTGTTGCCCCATTGGTCTTGTCGGATAATTGCCAGTTCCGTCACGAACACGTTGTCTGTGTAGCGCGCCACCCTGTCTATAAACTGTTGCGAAGGAAAGGTGTTTTCCGAACGCTGTGCGTATTCGGCGCTACCTGCATTGCAACAAACGCACACATACTGCGGACGTATCGCGTCCAACAGCACATAGTTGGAGGATGTTATCGATCCGTGATGCGCACCTTTGTACAACACTACTTCGGGCAGGTCGTTATGCTCGACAAGCGACGTTTCGCCTGCAAGCTCCAAATCGCCCGTAAACAGGTAGTGCTTGTCGCCCTGATTTATCATGACGCAAACGCAATAGTTGTTTTCCCTTTCCGAATACTTTTCGTAGTACTCTTGGTACAAAATTTCCATTGTGATATTCGGCGCCAGTTCGTACACGCGCTTGGCGCCGTTTTCGTTGTTGTAGCACTGCAACGCCGTGTAACAATTTGCGCCTTGCTCTATTTCTTTGTCGCGGGCTTTGCAATACTCTGTGAAAGTATCGGTGTTTTTGTTGGTGCGGACAAACTGTATTATGTTGTTGCATTGAAATCTTTCAAATATTCCGCGAGCCGTCTTTGTGCCCACAAAACCCGAAATATGATCGATATCGGCGTGCGTGACCACAACATATTCTAAAATGCCGTCCTTGCAATATCTGTTTACATATTCGGCAATGGAAAGAGCGCTGGCTCTGCGCGTACCCGCGTCTATCAAAACGTCCGTTTCGCCTGCCTTGATGTAAACGCAATCGCCCGTGTAGCCGTTTCCCGACCGCAAAAAATGCACCGACAGTTGTTCGCTTGCTATCTCGGCGATATTGTAGTACTTTCGAACATATCGGTGTGCTCCGAGTATACCTCCGTACCAACCGCAAAAGTATCCCACAAATACCGCGGTCGCCACGACGACAACGACAGCAATTGCGATAACGGCAAACAGCACCTTGCGCGCTTTGGGCGACAAGGTGCGCTTGGACACTGTTGTTGTCGATTCTACCGTTAGCAAATCTTCTTCACGACGTTTTGGCATCAGTTACCAATTATATCCTCTATCGTTCACTTGGACGGTTCATTCTGCCCAAGCGGCAGGCATGGTTCTGTTTGCTTTGAACCACTCGGTGTCTTTGAGTTTGAGATTGTTGTTGGAAAAATACATGGTCACTTGCTCATTTGTACAAGCATACACAATGTTGCCGTTGGCAGGGTAGAACGTCCCTCCGCTGTAAGACGGAACATAGGTCGTAACATACACCCTGTCCGTATAGGGAGCCACTCTGTTGCAAAAATCTTGCGTTGGGAAAACGTTAGGAGGCGCCGCGTTGTACTGAGAACTGCCCATACATGTGCAAACGCACACGCATTTCGGCTTAATCTTGCTCATCAAAATTTCGTTTGAAGAAGTCTTCGATCCGTGGTGTCCGCCCTTGTACAGTTCCACTTCGGGCAAATCGGGGTTGTTTTCTACAAGAGACTCTTCGCCTTCCAACTCCAAATCTCCCGTAAACAGATAGTGACTGTTTCTGTTGGAGATAAGCAAGCACACCGAGTAATCATTTTCTTCCGACGCTTTTTGTTCGTAAAATTTTTGGTACAAGATCGTCATCGTGATGCCCTCGGACAGTTCGAATGTCTTTTTGGCGCCGTTTTGGTTTTTAACGCAATCCAAGGCGGAATATCTATTTGCGCCCTGAGCCACTTCTTTGTCGCGTTTTGTTATGTAATCTGCCGATACACCCGAAGTAGTATTCTTTCTGGTAAAATCGATTATCGTATTGCACACATATTTGTCGAATATGCCGTTGTTTTTTCCGTCTTGTCCCACGAAACCTGCTATGTGATCCTCGTGCGCGTGAGTTGCCACCACATATTCCAAAACACCGTCACTGCAATACTGATCGATATAGGAAGATATCGTCGTCGCACTGTCGCGTTTGGATCCTGCGTCTATCAAAACGTCCGTTTCGCCCGCCTTGATATAGACGCTGTCCCCCGTATACTTGTTTCCCAACATCAAAAAGTGTATGGACAGTTCTTCGTTTTTGATCACTTCCACGTCGTATTTGCCTTCGACGGGTTGCTTGGGACCTAAACTCTCCACCACGTTCACAGTGACTTTGTCGCTGACGGTCACTTCGCCCTCAGTGTAGGAAATTTCCCAGATCTTTTGCCCGACGGTTCCACTGTCCACGGTACCAACGTTTACGTTTTCCACCACTTTGCTTGTCTCGTTGTTGTAGAAAACGGTCACTTCGAGCATTTTTACATCGGGTTGAGTGTTTATCAAAATGTCTCCGCCTTTGTACAGCGCGGTGATCGACTCCGGATAAACAGCCTTAACTTCCACTTGAAATTTTGCCTCGAACTGTTGCCCTGCTTCGGTGTGCGTCACAGTGACGGTAACGTTGCCCGTTTCGTTGAGTACCTGCGGTGAAAACTCGAAATCGCTTTTGACTGTGTAGCTGTAACCGTCGTTGAAGTGCATTGTGACAGTGATATCCTCTTTTTGCAGAGTTGTTCCCTGCCAGACCTCCTTGGGACCTTCAACCGTCATCTCAGTGGGGCGTCGCACCACGTTTACCGTGCAACTGCACTTGGCTGTTTTGCCGTTTTCGGTGTAGCTCACTTGGAAAGTTTTCAAGCCACCCGTACTTGTGTCCAAATTTTCAACAGTGAAGTCCTGCACCTGCTTGGTTGCGCCGTGGACGTAGTAGGCGGTGACAGTCAATTGCGATTTGTCCAACTGCGCGCCCACTTCCAGATCTTCGCCGTTGTACTCGGCTTTTATTTCCTTCAATTCCCACGGTTTAACATTGACGGCGAAGGTGGCTTGTGCCGTTTGACCGTCACCGTTATCGTAACTGACGGTGATCACCTGCTCGCCGAGTTGATCGCACACCTTGGGCGAAAAATCAAATTGGGCGGACAGCAGTTGCTCCGATTTGCCGTTGTCGAAGTTTGCGCTGACGCGCAAGTCAGTTTCCTCCACGCCGTCTCCCAGCCATATGTCACCACCGAGGTATTCTACGGTTATCCCCGTGAGTTTGGTAGGCACAACGTTGACGGTGAATTCTCCGTTTATCTCACAACTCAAAAAATCGGTGGATTCGGGATAAATGTAGTCAAAGGAGAAATGGACCGTGTGTTCGCCCACAACATCAAAAACTTTTGCGTCGAACGCTATGTAGGGAGCATTGGGACTGGCTACCGTGTCGGTCGTTTCGTCCTCAAAGGCCAACTCTACTTGCAGATCTCTTTGATCCAGACTCTTGCCCACGGGCACATCGACCGTATAGGTTGCGTTTACCTGCGTCACCTTCGGGAACACTTTCATTGTGTAGTCCTGATAGAGCGTGGTTTCAAATTCCTCTCCCTTGCGATAGGTGTAGCTGACGCGACAAAGGGTTGCCGACAAATCGTCAACGTCGGCGATCACGTCAAAGTCATACACATGCGTCGCCTTGTCGGGGTAACGATCGAAAGTGACCAAAACGGTGAAAGAACTTTTGTCGATAGGTTCGCCGTGCAACACGTCCACCCTTGCACTCCCTGAGTAAATCACATTTATGCTGACAGGTTTGTTCGGCTTTGCGTACACTTCAACGGGGGATCGCGCGTAAACGACGTTGGTTTGAGTTTCGTCGTTCTCCCGCCAACTGTCCACGTAGTAGAAGGTCAAAGTGTGGTTGCCCGGCTCCAACGCATACAAACGCGTGTTCGGATCGTACTCTCCCTCGAAGTAACCGTACTCCGAAGTTTGGCTCGTATCGCCGTTTTCGTATGTTATCGTAACCGTGCACAACTCTTCGTCCAATATTTCCCCTTCCCACACGGTCTCACTCGACATCTGCACGGTGACTTGAACAATGCCGTTGTGTTTTGCGGTGACAAAAAACGTCGTCGATTTTGTCACCCCGTTGTCGCTGAACGTTACGGTGAAACTGTTTGTGCCCGCGTACACGATGTGACTGTTGTAACCATTGTCAAAAGTAAAATCCGTTACGCGTTTGTTTGTGCCGTCCTCGTAGTAGGCGGTAACGGTTATCTCGTTTGCCGATACGATTTCGTTGTCATATTTTACGTCACCGCTGTAAACCGCAGTGATATGGGTGAGTTTCGCCACGACGACCGTGACGGTTACGGTACAACGAACTGTGACGCCGTCCTCGGTGTAAGTGACCGTCACGGTTTTGTTGCCCACGGACGAACTGTCAAAACCGTCTACGCTCCAACCGCTGACGGGCTTACTCGTGCCGTCGTTGTAGTGCGCGGTGACGACAATTTGACTTTGATCCAACTGTCCGCCCACAAACACGTCGGCGCCGTTGTAGACTGCTGTGATTTCGTCTACCTGCTTTGCGATCACGGTGACGGATAATGTGCCCGTCAAGGTGACGCCGTCCTCGTCGGTGTAAGTGACTGTGACCGTTTGCGTACCGACGGACGTACTGTCAAATTCGCCCACCGTCCAACCGTCCACAGACCGAGAACTGCCGTCGGCATAGACGACGCTAACTGTAATTTTGTCGTTGTTGAGAGGCATACCCGTCACAACGACTCCGTCATAGGTAGCAGAAAGACTTACAGCCGTGTTCTTTACCACCGTCACGGTAAATTCGGCTTGTTTTGTGACATGTTCGTATGTATAGCTGACGGTGACGGTCTGCTCGCCCGTCACGTTGGGATCGAAACCGCTCACATCGTATTCGTCGGGATTCAACTGCCTTGTCGAGCCGTCCGCAAAACTTGCCGAAACGGTCAACTTGCCCGTATCCAACTGCTTGCCCGAAAACAGCGTTTCCTCCGCATAGGTAGCCGTCAAACTCTCCAACGGGGCTTTACCCACAGTGACGTCGCACTGCGCTTCGTAGATCTCGCCCTCTTCGGTGCATGTCACCGTGAGCGTTTGTTTGCCCGCGCGTTGCGAGTCGTAGCCTTGCACGTCAAAATCGTCAATGGGCTTTGTTTGTCCGTCAAAGTACCGCAAAACAACTTTCAAAAGCTTTTTTGCGTCCTCCAACGTGGTTTTGAAGGGAATTTCGTCCGTGCACACCGCTTCCAAAGCCTGCGGTAGCGCTTTCCACTTGGCGTAAAAAGTGACGTTGGCGGTAAACACAAGATCGCTGTCTTCGATAGGCAACGTGCCGTCTACGTCGTGGAACCACCCAATAAACTCATACCCGTCGCGCGTGGGCGAACCAGGCAACGTAAACGTGGCGTCCTTTTCTCCCGTTTGGTAAACGACCGTTCCGCCGTTGTAGTTGGGGGCAAACGTCACCGTGTACTGCTCGGTAACGCATGCGCAAACTGTGCCGAGCACAACGACCAACGTGCAAAAAAGCACAAACGCCGTCAAACGCTTTTTCATGATACCTCCCTGATCACTTGATTTTGAGAATTTTCTTTATTTCCGTCATCTTTTCCATTGTGGCGCGGTAGCCCTCCGCCACCATTTCGTCGATGTTGTCCAAGCTTGCCCTGCTGTACTCCTTCAACTCCGGTTCGATGACCAAATCGCTGTTTTGCAAGCCCTTGTACATGGTAGATTTGGTGGTGATGTCCCAGGTGGCAAAGAGGATATCCGTCAAATGTTTGGATCTTGCCCCCTCTCCCCTGTGGTGATTGAGGTCCACGCCGATAACGACGTCCGCGCCCATTTGTCTGCACACGTCGGCAGGCATATTGTTGAGTAATCCGCCGTCCACAAGCACCATTCCGTCCATTTCGACAGGTTTGAACAACGCAGGCACCGCGCAACTTGCAGAAACGGCACGCGCAACGTTACCGCTTGACAGCACCACTTCGTTGCCCGTCATGATGTCCACCGCCACAGCGCGGAAAGGCACGTCCAACTCGTCGAAAGTCTTGTCCACCAACAACCTGTTGGCAAGTTTGGCGATATTTGCCGAGTCGCTGTTGATCCACAACCGCCCGACAAGCTCTTTGCGCGTGATCAGCTTGGCTTCGCGCACCATGATGTCGGTACTTACGCCCGCAGAGTACAGCGAACCGATGAGACTGCCGACAGATGTGCCTGCTACGCAGTCAAAACCGATGTGCGCCTCGTTAAAAGCCTTAAATACGCCTATATGCGCAAATCCGCGCGTTCCTCCGCCCGACAACGCCAAACCGAGTTTGAATTTCAGCTTTACCCTATCCGATTGTTTTGTTCTTATTCTCATCATAGATGTATGTTTTTCGCCCTGCCAATGACCTTGCAAAATTTGGGGCGACTTGCGCGATATGTATTTGACGAACCAACTATCCGCCAAGCACAAAATATATTTGTCCATTATATTATTTACATTATACTACATAAATTTGTAGCTTGCAAGTGCAAATTTCCCACAAAAAAACGACGCTTTGCATAAACGAAAGCGTCGTACAAAAATATGTATGTTTTATTTTTTGAAATAGCGATTGTACAAGCCCAAAAACGCCTTGCCGTGACGCGCCTCGTCGCGAGCCATTTCGTGAACGGTGTCGTGGATAGCGTCCAAACCCAAAGCCTTAGCGCGCTTTGCGAGATCCGTCTTGCCCATAGTTGCGCCGTTTTCCGCCTCGATACGCATTTGCAGGTTTTTGGCAGTGCTGTCTGTTACTACCTCTCCGAGAAGCTCGGCAAACTTGGCGGCGTGCTCTGCCTCTTCGTAAGCGGCCTTTTCCCAATACAAACCTATCTCGGGATAACCCTCGCGGAACGCAACGCGACTCATCGCAAGATACATTCCCACTTCGGAACATTCGCCGTTAAAATTGGCTCTGAGGTCGTCGATTATATCTTGGGGAACGCCCTGCGCCACACCCACCACATGCTCGGAAGCCCAAGACATTTCGGTGTTTTGCGCAACAAATCTGGAACGTGGAGCATTGCATTGAGGGCATCTTTCGGGCGCCTCGTCGCCCTCGTAAACGTATCCGCAAACAGAACAAACAAATTTCATGATATTTATCTCCTTGATTTTAGTTTTTGCGCAATTTGCCCCTGCGCAAGGGGATAGAACGTTACTCTTCCACAGGTGAAAATTCTTCGGCGCTCACTCCGCAAAGAGGACAAACCTCGGGCGGTTGCTCGCCTTCGTGAACGTATCCGCACACATTGCAAATCCACTTCATAGCTTTATCTCCTTTTAATTATTCTGATCTATTTTGACGACATGCGTCGCACAAACCGTACAAAGTTACCTCAGCGCGCACCACACCGTCCAACTCGTGCGTCAAGTTGAAACGCGAACTTTTAACGTCGGTTATCTTTCCGCAACCAACGCACACCAGATGAGCATGCGGTTCGATGTTGGCGTCAAAACGTTCCGCCCCGCCCTCGGCGCTTACGCGCTTGATAAGCCCTTCCGCAACAAGTTCGTTTAGGTTGCGGTACACTGTTCCGAGGCTGATGTCGGGCAATATCTTCCTTGTTTCGCGGTAGATATATGCGACATCGGGATGAGCGTCTGTGGCGCATAGCACAGAGTACACTGTTTCGCGCTGTTTGGAATATCTCATATTCGCCTATATGATAACATTTATTACTTATTTTGTAAATAACTATCAAATATTTTTTGAAAAAACTTGCAAAATATTGTAACAAAGTATAAAATAAGTTTATGGAACTTAACAAATTGCTCTCACCGTTCCGTCGCGCGATAAACGATTACGGCATGATAGCGCCGAAAGACAAAATAGCCGTTGGAGTAAGCGGAGGCAAGGACAGCTTGGCGTTGCTTACTCTTTTGAGAACTTTTCAAAAGCATTTCGGCATACCGTTTGATATGATAGCGATAACGGTGGACATGGGGTTTGAAGAGGGCGTTTTCGATCCCGTTGCACGATATTGCGACGAGTTGGACGTGGAATACGTTTGCGTCAAAACGGACATTTCCGAGATCATTTTTGACATTCGCAAGGAAAAGAACCCGTGCAGTTTGTGCGCCAAAATGCGCAGAGGCGCTTTGAATTCCGAGATAGTAAAGCGCGGATTCGACAAACTTGCATTGGGACATCATCGCGACGACGTGGTGGAAACATTTTTGCTGAGTCTGTTCTACGAGGGCAGATTGAACACGTTTCAGCCCGTTTCTTTTATGTCGCGTAGCGGAGTCACGCTTATTCGCCCGATGATATACATATCCGAGCGCGACATAAAGGGTATAGCAAAGAGCCTTCCCGTTGTGACAAATACCTGCCCCGCAAACCACCACACGGAAAGAGAAAGCATGAAACAGCTGTTGAAAGAACTGTCCAAAACGCATCCCGACATAGAGGAAAAATTTGCCAATGCCATAATGCATCCCGACAGATACAACCTTTGGACGGAACCAAACAAGAGATGATATTTGCAAAGGAGTAGATCATGAGCAAGAAAACTCAACAACCCCAACAGATAACGGGGGAAGTAACGACGTCGCAACAAGCTCCCGCCAAGCAGGAGCCTGCAAAAATGACGATATTCGAATACGAACAAAAATACACAAAACGGCAAAATACACGCGGAGCGCGTTTTGCGCTGGGTATCATTGCAGGTCTTGTTGCCGTTGCGCTGTTTACCTGTCTGTTTTTTGTGACAATGCGCGTTTACGAAATAAACGAGTACGCGGGCTATGCGATGATAGCTGTCAGCGTTGTGTTGTACATATGTCTGTTTGTAGTTCCGCTGGTAAAGATAGTAAAGTTGGGCGCATTTGAGACGAACGTCAATGCAAACACCGCCAAACGTGCAAAACGACACAACAAGGCTTTGCGACACAGCATTGCCGACAGAATAATCGATCTGACGGCGAATGTGGACGGCGTGGGTTGGTACGACAGCGAGGTGGTTGGACGAATGGCTATCGCTCTGAAAACATCTGATGAAGAAAAATTGAAAGACGCCCTGACGGAACTGTACAAAGGCTCCGTAAAAAAATCCGCCAAAGAACTGATCCGCCGAAGCTCGTTAAAGTGCACCGCTCTCACCGCGCTGTCGCAATCTACAAAGGCGGACACCGCGCTGGTGGTGATGCTCAATTTGCAGTTGGTCAAGGACATTGTGTTCCTCTACGGCTTCCGTCCGTCCGACGCGCGGTTGGTCAAGATATTTTTGACGGTTTTGCAAAATGCCCTTGTCGCTTACGGACTCAGTTCCGCAGCGCTGGGAGACAGCGTCATGCACACGGTAAGCGCGTCCATGGGCGCGGCGATCAAGCGAATACCGATATTGGGAGACCTGATATCCACCGTGATAGACTCCTCCGTACAGGGCGCCGTGAACGGAGTGCTCACAACGGTGATAGGATTTCAGACTATCAAGTACCTCAACACGGAATACCGCCTGCAAAACATTCTGGACGGAGTGGACATATCCGAAACGCCCGAAGAGTTGGAAAAGGCGTGCGACGAATTGGAGCAGGAGTTGCGCACAAAAAAGCGTCCCGCAAAAGCGACCGCATAAACCAAAAACAAACACATGGGGTAGGTTTTTCCTGCCCCATGTGCTTATTTTAGTTCAAATATTTGTTTCTTGTGGCTTCTCCGCCACGGTTATAACGGTCGTTCCAATTGTCGGCGAGTATGGCGGATATTATCTTGTACCGTTCGGCGTCCACCTCTCGCAGACGCTCGGCAAGATCCTTGTGCGCGGTGGACTTGCTTACGCAAAATACGTCTGCGACCGTTCGCACGGTGCATTTGTGCTCGATGAGATAGTCGGCAATTTCCACCACTCGCTCGCGTATATATTCTTTCATTCCAAGCTCCGCAATGTCTTTGATATATTACATGTCACGTTTTGACAAAATATTACAAAAAACTTGCGTATCAAATTTTTTTGCAAAACGACATCAAAAAACGGCTTGAAAATTTTTTTGTTTTCAAGTCGTTTGTCAATTATTCGTTATTTGTAGGGGGCGTTTGTGCGATAAGCGCGCCCCCTCGCTTCGGTGCGACTCCCATTGTCGCAACATCCTACGCCGATATCGTTTACGCTTTTACAACCGCTACCCGTTCACCACTTGTTTGTGGCATGTTCGCAAAATGCCGTAAAGGGCGGAATTGCGAGTTTTGTCCCGTCGTCCAAAACAACGTGTCCTGTCCACTTGCCGAAAATTTGGTGGCACTTGTTGTGCACCCACAACATGTTGAGCTTGGTATAATTGTCGTATATGGGTTCGACGGTAAAATCGAAACGGTTGTTTTCGTCTACATATCTGTAATTGTCCCCCAAAACTATCTCCTGCACCTCTCCCAACTTGTATGCCTTGTTGTCCACAAAAAACATGTTTTCCGTGGCGTATTCGGTGTTTCCGAATCCCCAACCGATATTAAAGCCGAATCTTTTGCCGTCTACGACCGTTCCGCCGTTGCCCCACACCCAACTGTGCTTGTAGGGCCACACACCGCGTCCCCAATCCAACACGCCGAAACCGTTGTTTATTTGATAACACACGTCCTCTATGCGGGCGTATCCGTTGACGACAAAGCAGTTTTCCTTGTAGTTGAGATACCATTGCTTGGGCTTGTCAAAGGGCGTGGCAATGACCATTTTGTCCTTTGCCTTGTTGACGTTGGTAAGCATGAGGTTTATTTCCGCGCGTACGCCGACGAGGTCGTTGCAAGTGAAGGAAAGACGACGGAATTTGTCCGTCAGTTCAAACTGAACATGCAGATTTCTGGAAAAATACTGCAATATGTGAGCTGTTTCGGGATTGGTAGGCATATTGCGCTTGAAAGAGAGTTTTGCGGGCGCGATCTTGCATATTTGATGCTTATCTCCCGTTGCCAGATCGATGATCGTTGCACACGCTTGCGTAGCATAAGAGACGTGCCCCAATGTTAGTTGAAGCACATAGCGACCGTCAAAATGGATCTGATAAAAATCCCACTCTTTCAGCCTGCGAGACTTGACGAGTTTTTTGTCGTAGTCGAAATTCATGTGACGGGAATATCCTCTTGCGACAAGGTTCCCGTGCGCGTCCAAAAGCGGTTGCATTGAGGTAACTTCTTTCATACTTTTATCTTCTTTTGACATTGCACGGCGCATACACGCGCCAAATCAACGCCAAAACCTCCACATATAGATAGATCGCTCTTGCAGTGAGGCTGTCCTTACATTTTACATCGCCAACCCAAAGGCATAATACCGCAAGACACAAACATTATATCATACAACCAAACTGTGCGCAAGGCATTTTTTTGCTTGACAAAATTGCCCTCTAAAACTACAATGAAAGCACAACATTTCAGGAGAATATATATGACGGCTCTAACAATGGATAAACTTGTAAATTTGTGCAAAGGACGCGGTTTTGTATATGCGGGAAGCGAAATTTACGGGGGATTGAGCAACTCTTGGGACTACGGTCCCCTCGGCGTGGAGATGAAAAACAACATCAAACAGGTGTGGTACAGAAAATTTGTCAAAGAAAATCCCCTCAATGTAGGGATAGACAGCGCCATATTGATGAATCCCAAAACGTGGGAAGCAAGCGGACATCTCGGCGGTTTCAGCGATCCGCTGATGGACTGCAAAAGTTGCAAAACGCGTTACCGTGCGGACAACCTGATAGAGGAATATCAGGCAAAACACGGAGTAGACGTGCCCGTAACGTCCATGACGGACGAACAAATGTCTCAATACATTGCGGAACATCAAATACACTGCCCCGTATGCGGTAAATGCGACTTTACGCCCATAAGAAAATTCAATTTGATGTTCAAAACATTTATCGGCGTAACGGAAAACAGCACCTCCACCGTGTACCTTCGTCCCGAAACGGCGCAGGGAATTTTTGTAAACTTCAAAAACGTGTGTCGCACCACTCGCAGAAAGTTGCCCTTTGGCATCGGTCAAATAGGCAAATCCTTCCGCAACGAGATAACTCCCGGCAACTTTATTTTCCGTATTCGCGAATTCGAGCAAATGGAATTGGAATTTTTCTGCAAACCGGGCACGGATCTGGAATGGTTCGACTACTGGAAAAATTTCTGCAAAGAATGGCTACTCGCCCTCGGAATGAAAGAAGAAAATCTGCGCCTGAGAGATCACGACAAGGAAGAATTGTGTTTTTACAGCAAGGCGACAACGGATTTCGAGGTCAAATTTCCTTTCGGTTGGGGCGAACTGTGGGGCATTGCCGACAGAACGGACTACGACTTGACGCGTCACCAAGAGGTAAGCGGACAAAGCCTCGACTACACCGATCCTATAACGGGCGAACGCTATATTCCCTACGTTATCGAGCCGAGCCTCGGCGCGGACAGAGCGTTTCTCGCCTTTCTTGCAAATGCCTACGACGAGGAAGTTGTCGGCGAAAACGACACGCGCGTTGTGCTCCACCTGCACCCCGAGCTTGCGCCCTTTAAGGCGTGCGTGTTGCCGTTAAGCAAAAAACTCGCCGAATCCGCAACGACGCTTTACAACGATCTGCTGAAAGAATTTACCTGCGATTACGACGAGGCGGGAAGTATCGGCAAAAGATATCGCCGTCAGGACGAAATCGGCACCCCATATTGCATAACCGTAGACTTCGACACGGAAACAGACGGTTGCGTGACAGTGCGCGACCGCGACAGCATGCAACAGGAGCGCGTGCCCGTTGCGGAATTGAAGGACTACCTCAAAAAGAGAATATTTATTTACTGACGACTTTTGTAAAACGGCGCAACCACCTTGCAAAAACAGGTTCTGCGTCAAGCGTTGCCGTCTCCCCGCACCAACGGGCGGACTACAAGTGACGCGCAGGTTGTCGCTGACACGTTTTACAATCTCTCACATAACAGATTTTCTTGGGGGACAGACATCAAAAACGACTTGAAACGTCATGATTTCAAGTCGCTTTTTTTGTTATTCATTTTCGAGTAGTTTATGCTCTCGGTGCGACAGCATTGCCGTCAACAGATCACTTTTTTCGGGAGAAGATCTTGAAGATGATCTTGAATATAAGTTGAATGAGTTTGAGAATGGTCAATATAAAGTCCGCAATATACGCAAGCACATATACTTTCAGCACTTTGCCTGCTTTTTCTTTTTCCTCGGCGGACAACAAGTCGGTTTCGTCCAACAACTCCATTGCGTCGCGAGTACCGCGTTTCTCCACAGGGATCGTCAACCCTGCAAATATCGCCGATATGATGAAGTACGCAAGCGCGATAACCGACGAAGCCAATGTGGGCATGCCCGTAAAGCCGAGCGCCAAATCGACGATAAGCCCCACGAGAATTATCGGGATGAAAAACAGCGGTCCGAATATCGCGATCTTTTGCATGCGCCAACGCGCTTTGAATTTTCCGCTGTTCTCCCTGTCTTGCAGGACAAGCGCGGTTTTTTGCACGGCTAACGCCACGGACGTGACGTTTTTGCCGTAGAATGTAGACCTGCGCAGATAGACGATTTTCTTGTTGGGATTGTAGTGATTGCCGTAGAAAATCGCGCGGAATATCCCCGCTTTTTTGACGATGACGTCATCGATGCCCATCGCTTTCAAGGTTTCCGTTGAGGCTTGTTCTCCCGTTGCTCCGCTTGCAACGGAACCGCGCGCGATCCAATAATTCCAAAAAATTATGATGCGCAAAATTGCCACCACCAACGTCGCTACCACAAGCGCGATACCCACGATCACAAAAGCGACGACAAACAACAGTTCGACGCCGAGATCTGCCGATAAGTTTTCAAAAAAATTCAGAAGAAGCGATTGCATGATTTTTCCTCTTTTCAACAGAAAAATATCACAATTTCTTTCCGTTGTCAATATCAATACTATTTTTTCACTTATAAGCGCATATATACCTAAAACTAAAAGAAGAAAAATTTTTTCATTATACGCAATTTGCTGAAAAGCCGATTGCATAATTGTCGTTTTTTTGATAAAATAAACACAATTCTTTTTTGGAGAAAAATATGAACATCAATCAAAAAATCACAGAAGAACTGCAAGTTGCAAAGTGGCAAGTAGACGCCGCCGTAAATCTTATAGACGAGGGCAACACGATACCCTTTATTTCCCGTTACCGCAAGGAAGCAACGGGACAACTTAACGACGAACAATTGCGCAAATTGAACGAACGTCTCACATATTTGCGAAACCTCGAAGATAAAAAGGCGCAAGTGCTCAAAAGCATAGATGAACAGGGACAACTCACCGACGAATTGCGCGAACAAATAGAAAACGCCGAAACGCAGGTCGCTGTGGACGACTTGTATCGTCCCTATCGCCCCAAGCGCCGTACGCGCGCCATCATTGCAAAGGAAAAGGGGTTGGAACCGCTCAGCAATATCATCTTGTTGCAAATGACGGACACTCCCGTAGAAAAACTCGCAGAGGAATACGTCGATCCCGACAAGGGCGTGGAAAACACCCAACAGGCGATAGCGGGCGCTTGCGACATCATCGCGGAATATATATCCGACAACGCCACCTACCGCACCGCTATTCGCGACCTCACTTTCCGCTTGGGCACGCTGACTTCCACCGCGAAAAAACCCGATGTAAAAACGGTGTACGACAACTACTACAACTACGAAGAGCAATTGAACAAAATTCAAGGGCACCGTGTGCTCGCAGTAAATCGCGGAGAGGCGGAAAAGATACTTACCGTAAAGATCGTAGCCCCCGTGGAACTGATAAACGACTACTTGGTGCGCCATGTGATCACTCGAAAAAACGAGCATACCGAACCGCTACTACGCGACGCCATTGCCGACAGTTACACGCGTTTGATAGAACCGAGCATCGCAACGGAAATACGCAACATGCTGACGGAAAAGGCAGAAGAAGGCGCAATAGCCGTGTTCGGCAAAAACCTCGAACAGCTGCTCATGCAACCGCCCATTGTCGGACAGGTAGTTTTGGGCTGGGATCCCGCATTTCGCACGGGTTGTAAACTTGCCGTAGTGGACGCAACGGGCAAAGTGTTGGACACGACCGTCATCTACCCCACTGCGCCCACGACGCCCGAAAAGATAGCGCGCGCCAAGATCATTTTGCAAACGCTCATCAAAAAATACAACATAACGCTCATCTCCCTCGGCAACGGAACGGCATCACGCGAAAGCGAACAAATTATCGTGGAACTTTTGCACGAAACGGGCTTGCCCGTTCAATATGTGATAGTAAACGAAGCGGGAGCAAGCGTTTACTCGGCAAGCAAATTGGCGACGGAGGAATTTCCCGACTTCGACGTGGGACAACGTAGCGCGGCAAGTATCGCGCGCCGTTTGCAAGATCCGCTGTCCGAACTGGTAAAGATCGATCCCAAGTCCATAGGCGTAGGACAATATCAACATGATATGAACCAAAAGAAACTGGGCGAGGCGCTCAACGGCGTTGTGGAGGATTGCGTCAACAAAGTGGGCGTTGATCTGAACACGGCAAGCGTACCGCTGTTGCAGTACATATCCGGCATAAGCTCGGCTATCGCAAAAAATATCGTAAGCTATCGCGAACAGCACGGGCGCTTCACCAACCGCGAACAGTTGCTCAAAGTGGACAAACTGGGCGCAAAAGCCTATCAACAATGCGCGGGCTTTCTGCGTATTGCAGGGGGAGACAATTTCCTCGACGCCACAAGCGTGCACCCCGAAAGTTATGAAGCGACGCTCAAATTTATGAAACTGTCGCACATCTCACCGGAAAATATCGGAAATTTGCAGGGACTCAGCAAGACAAGCATCAACTACGAAAAGTTGAGCAAAGAACTGAACGTGGGCGAACTGACGCTACGCGACATTGTTGCCGAATTGGAAAAACCCGCACGCGATCCGCGCGATGAAATGCCCAAACCCATATTGAGAAACGACGTACTGGAAATGAAGGATCTGAAAGAGGGAATGATCCTGAAAGGAACCGTGCGCAACGTGATAGACTTTGGCGTGTTTGTGGATATCGGCGTACACCAAGACGGCTTGGTACACATATCTCAACTGTCCTCCACCAAATTTGTCAAACATCCGCTGGAAGTCGTCAAAGTGGGCGACGTCGTGGACGTAAAGGTACTATCGGTAGACCTTGACAAGAAGAGAATATCCTTGACAATGAAAATTTGATCAATTGCACCACATGTAGCAAACTGTATTGCGTTTTGCTTTATTCGGACATGAGCACCCGCTGACGGCTTCGTCTCGCCACTTTGCGAGAAACGCCACCGAAAGCCCGTTCGGCGCCACACCGACATCAACGCGAACAATATACACGACCGTTGGCGACAGCAAAAACCCGTCGCTTGCAAAAACAAACGCAGTATAACACCGCTCCCGTAAAATATCGCGACGCGAAAGAAAACGAAATATAAAAATTCAGCATTTCCCTCCGCCCCGACATTTGACACAAAACCGACAAAAAAGAGCCAAGCGCAACGCCTGACTCTGTTTTGTTATCCGACAATCGAACTTTCGGCTACGCCATTGTTGTAGCCGTATCTTGGGCGACTTGCTGTTTAAGCGGTCGTACGTCGTTTTCTCGTATCATTTGCATGCGATTTTCGGTGTTTTTTTAACTTATCTTTTTATCAAAATTCTCAAAGATATGCCGTAACGCCTGCAATTTGCCGAGCGGAACTACTTTCGCACGTTCGAGGCGTGCAGTAGCTTGTAGATCTCTTCTGTGGCAAGGCGCGCCTTGACGACGGGCACCGAATTGTCCTTGGGCATGCAGTAGAACTGCTTGTCGTTGTCGCCGAAGCCGATAACGTCGCCAATTTCGTACCAAAGAAAATCCGCCACCACCGAATAGGACGTCTTGGCGGAATGGAAATAGTCCAGTTCGCCGTCCGACGACGTGAGATGAAAACCCTCCGCGGTGTGCACGAGTTTTCCGTCGCCTATGCAGTACACCGCCTTTGTGCCTTTTACGACGTACACGGTCACGTCGGCAGTCAACTTGTATGTGCCCTTTTCCACTTCCTCGCGCACGCATTTGCGTTCCCAGCGGTACCAATCGGGGATATGGTCAAATTCCGTATCGCCGTCGGCAGAACGCATGCGTCCGCCCTCGGTAAGGCTGTACACCTTGTGACACTGATGACATGTGAGCGTCGTTCCCTTGCCCTCCATTTGTCCCTCTGTTTTGCAAAACGGACACTTGTACAGCACGCGTTCAAGGAAGTCGGCGCGAAACTCCTCGTCCACCACGACGTTGTTGTTTTGCTGATGACGAAAGTTGTCAAAGGAAAAACGCTCCGCCAACACTTCATTGATCTGCTCCACCGTCATGCCGTCCGCTTGCTCGGGCGAAAGAATGTACTCCATTGTAGCAGAAACATCCACTTGACGTTGTTGCAATCCGTTGTAGAGAGGATCGTACAAAAAGTCGCCGTAGGTGGTTATCATGATGGCGGGGACGCGAAACAGTTTGATGCACTTGCCCAAACCGTCGGGCAACACCGTTGTGGTGCCGTCTATGCTGTAACCTGCCTCGGGATAAAGCAACACCGAAGTGTGCAGTTTGTCAAAGCAGTGTTTCATTTGACGGACAAGCTTTACGTCCGTTACAAACTTGGTGGTAGGAATACATCCCAAAGCGGATAGAAGGGCGCGCTTGCCCACAAAGGCGTCGTAGGTGGCAACTATGTTGAAGCGTTGCGGAATTATCTTTTCGGCTATTTTGAGGTCCAAAAAGGAGGAATGGTTCATCAGATACAAACAGGGTTGCTTCTTGTCAACATCCATGCCTATCTTTTTGCAGGAGAAATGAAGTTTTTTCAGTTCACCGCGACACACAAGATTTATCAGCGCGCGCAAAATACGACTGGGGCGCCTGACTTTGATGGGCTTTTCGGCGGGTAGTGCTTCCACCTTGCGATAGGTCGTTTGTTTGACTTTTATTTTCATTGCGCACCTCTGAATTTTAACATCAAATTTGTGGTATTATTTTGCAAAACGGCAACATAAAGGAGCGTATCGTTGCGCTCCCGTACATCTTGTTTGACGTATTTTGCCCTTTGTTACTCGTCGACGCTCTCTTCGCGGTGCTTTTTGCGCGTGATAGCGTAGCAAACGCTCTCGGTTATTACCACTACAAGCGTTTGAAACAGCGCAACGGCAACAGGCACCACCACCAATATGTCCAGATCCATTCCCCCGGGGTTGTACAGAAGGGGCATCGCTATCCACAACGCCAAAGTAAGCACATATCCGAGAATATGCAACACATACATCGGCAGGATGATACCGTAGGTCTTTACATTGCCCGTTTCGCTTTTGCGACCGCCGATACCGGAAAACAGAAAGGAGAGAAAACGCACTTTTTTGCGTTTGAAATACTTTGGATCCACCTTGCTGAAAGGTTGACGGAAAGGCGCAAGCAGACCGATACACACGCTTGCCACCAGCGTCACAAATATTACCAAAAAAATCATAAGTTCGTCGTTCATGTCGTCACCGAATTTTGCAAATATGCGACTGATTGGACAGTCTCCGTGAATAATCTTACACCAAACAAAGAAAAAACACAACTTTTTGCAAGTAGTTTGGCGGTTTTTGCACTGTCTGACGCCATTTTTTGCCGTTATTCGCCCTCGTTTTTGTCTTCGTCGTCGCCCTTCGCCACTGCATTACCTTCGTCAACTTTGTCCTCGTAGGTGTCGAGCTGTGAAACTTGCTCCCCTTCCGTTGCGTCTCTCACATCCGCGTTGATCTCAGCAAGCTTTTGACGGCGGAACTTGACGTTTTCCCTTTTTACGAAATAGGCGGGCACAAACATCAGCAAGGCAACTATCGCAGAAAACAAAAACAACTCAAAGGGGTAAACGGAATCTTCTAATTTATATCCGTCCGCCCCCTCGGGAATGGGAAAGTAACCCGGCGCGGGCGCAACGCCGAATTGCTCCAATTTGGGACCAAAACCGTTTATTATCAGCGGACAGCAAACACTTGCTATTACCATTGGCAACGTCACAAAAATTATGATACGCACGCCCTGAAAGCAACCCGCCTTTTCCGCAGGGGTGTAGTCTCGCGCCGTCGCGTTGAACAGTCCCGCGGAAAGCAGAGAGGCGCTTTCCACCAACGTTCCGCCTACGATAAACAGGACATATGTCGCGGGCATATTGTTGTTGACAAACTTTACGAGGTAAACGAGCAAACCGCCCAAAACTCCCGCCGAAGCGACGGGATAAAAAAACTTGTCTTTGCCGAACTTGTCCATCAACTTGCCACCGACGACAGCCATTACGGCAGAGAGCAAAATAACCGCCACAAGGGGAAGGATAAAGTTGTCGCCGAAACCCAAGGTGTACTGCAACAACATTATCATATACGGTTGCCAAAGTTGCATTGCCAAACCGCTCAACATCATTCCTATGAGGCAAATGTATATCATTTTGTGTTTTTTGATGCTGTCGGGACGGAAACCGTACACCACTTCGGATAAGTACTTGCCCGATTTGTCCGGTTTGAGACGGGGACTGTCTTTCAGCAAAAACAAGCCCGCAACGCCGGATAGCGCCGTCATTGCTCCGAGAATGACAAAAAACCACGTCCAATGTCCGTTGAGAGTAAGCCCGTTAAATCCCCCAAAGATTATCATAAGCGCCGCAACGGGCATAATGGAAAGGATGATATCCACAAATCCGCGATTGGTGATATCCGTCACGTCCGTTACCCAACTGCTGAAAGCCGCGTCGTTGGAAAGACTGCCGAACACCGTCATTACGCAGTCCATTATAACAAACACAGCCACTACCCACACTATGTCCTCCGTTGCAAAATGCTCGTCGCCGAAAAAGGCGAAGGACGCAGTGACCAAGCCCCAGACGATGTAGCCCCAACTGATAAAAACTTTGCGCTTGCCCACCCTGTCGGACAGCACTCCGCCGAAAATAGTTACCAACGCCGCCACGACCGCGCTTGCGGCGACAGTTGCGCTCGTTGCCCAACTTTGTGCCGTTATCTGCTTTTGGATATATGTGGAAAAATACATGTTTTCCACCATCCAAGCAAGCTGTCCCATCAGCCCGAATATAATAATAGACGCCCATATACGCGCGCCCAATTTGTTAGACTTTTTTACAACGACTTCTGCCATAAATTATCTCCCCTGTTTCGTACACATATATTTTAACATACCGCAGGGCAAAGTTCAACACATAAAAAATTTTTGCGGGCAAAATCTTTGTTTGCAAATTTGTATTGCAAAATGCTCGGCAAAATGCTATACTAAAAAATAATGTTGCTTACAAACAGAGGTGAACATGGAGCTGATCAAAGTTTTACCAAGCGAGACGCGTTTTGTTTACGAAGGAATGAAACAGTGCTTTTGTTTGGATGAGATCCGTGATTTTGACGACTTTGCAAAGGAAACGGAACGGGAAGAATACACCGTCTACCACATTTGCCACAACGGCGTCAAAGTGGGCTTTGCGGGAATATGGCAATTGCAAGGGTTTGCTTTTTTGGAGCATGTTGCCATCTACGACGAACACCGCAACAAGGGTTTCGGCACCAAAACGGTGCAATATTTGCAAACGATCTATCCGCGCATTGTTTTGGAAATGGAACCGCCCGTTCAAAAGGATCAAATTCGCAGGTACGGTTTTTACACGCGACTGGGGTTTGTGCTCAACGAAGGACAATATTTTCAACCGCCCTATCGCGTAAACGGCAATAGCGTAGAATTGAAATTGATGAGCTATCCCAAACCGCTTGACGACTTTGAGGGCACGGTCAAAGAAATTTACAAGAAGGTATACGGTATCGCAAAATGATAAACATTCCTCAAATTAAAGTTCGCCATTTATCGCTTGGCGACGACATCAATCAAGTTGCGCGATTGATCTACTACACGGACGAATACATTTTCCCCTATTTGTTTGACAACGATATCAAAAAAGGCATTCCCGTGTTGGCGGACATGGTGAAGAACAACACTATTTACAACTACAACAATGTGACGGCAGGATTTTTGCACGAAAAAATCGTGGGCATTGTCATATCGCAAAACACACCTATAACGATCGATCTGCACGAAATGGCAAATTGCTTTGTGCGTTGCGGAGTATCCGTTGGCGACAGATTTGCCAAAGTGTACAACGAGTACTACAAACTGTTGGAGGACGAACCGGACGGTATTTACATAGCCAATGTGTGCGTAGACAAATTGTATCGCAAAATGGGTTTTGCAAAAGCAATGCTCAACAGCCTGTTGGATGACAAAAACACCTATCGTTTGGAAACTGTAAAAGACAACGCGGGAGCGTTGCACCTTTACCAAAGCCTCGGGTTTGAGATAGATTGCGAATATCCGGGCTTTACCGAAGTGCCCTGCTACCGTATGACGCGCAAAAGTAAAATTAAAGGAGATTGACAAATGGATGTTTTTATTAGTTACGAACATGAATCAAAATCGATAGCCGACAATATTTGCGCCGTGTTGGAATCGCACGGCATTCGCTGTTGGTATGCCCCGCGCGACGTATACGGCGACTATGCCACATCCATTGTGGAAGCAATAGAAAAATGCCGAGTTTTTGTGTTGGTGCTTACAAGCAAATCGGCGCAATCTCCGCATGTGCTAAACGAAGTGGAAATGGCATACAAACGCATACTCAACGGCGAGATCACCATTGTTCCGTTCAAAGTGGACGAAGGCATACTTTCCAAGGCAATGGAATACTACGTCAAACGTTTGCATTGGATAGACGCGGTCAGCGCGCCCCTCGAACAAGCGATAAATCAACTTTACGAACAGCTCATTCCCATTCTCGGCATTACCAAGCAAAATTCTTCCGATCCCGACGACACCAACCTCAATCGCAAAAACGTGCAATACTATTCGCCCGACGATCTTGTGGAGATCAACCGTCTGCACACGGAAGAGGAATTTTTGTACAGCTTTGAAAAGCCCTACTACGACAAATTACTGTTCAACAAACAACACGTTGCTGTGCTGGATTTCGGCACGCTCAACCCGTCCGCTTCCGTCAAACGCTTCAATCGCCCCGAAGTGGACAGCGTTGTGTGCCTTGCCTACAACAACGATATGGTAAAAGAGGGCAACGATTTGTGCGCCGACAACGACAAAATAAACTTTTTTCACTTTGACGTGACTTGCGAAAACATCGACGACGTTTTGCGCTCGGCAATGAATCAAACGGGTGTGCAAAAATTTGATTTTGTCAACCTCACCATGGTTATCATGGACTTGAAAAACCCCTTCAAAGTGCTCAAAAACATCCGAAAGTACCTGTCGGACAACGCAGTCGCTTATGTGCGCGACGTGGACGACGGCGTAGTGTTTGCCTATCCCGACGACGACAGTTTGTTTGAAACATTCAAGAGTTTTTATCTGTTGGACAGCATGAGCGGATCGCGCCACTCGGCAAGACAGGTGTACAGCATAATGAAGCGTATCGGAGCAAAAGACGTGCGCTTGGAGTGTTGCGGATTAAGCACCGCGGGACTGACATACAGCCAACGCAGGGCGTTGTTTGACAGTTGGTTCTCCTTTATACCAAACGATTTCAGGCAAATTGCCGACAAAAACCCCCTTGACGAGCGCGTGAAGGAAATAAACAGTTGGCTCAACGAGCATTACGACGATTTGGAAGTGCGCTTTTTCAGTGAGGACTTTTTGTTCAACAGCGGTTACGTAATATACACCGTACGCTTTTAGCAAACGATTTTACCAAAAACACACCCTGTCATTGCCCGATAAAACGGGCGACGGGGTGTGTTTTTTTTATTTTTTTTAGCAAAATAGCGATATGGGGTGAGTTTTTTGCCCGCATATACTTGCAGACGTTACTTTACAAGCTTTTCCAACTCGTTCAAAGTGTCCTCAAAGGACTTGGTGACGATGTCGAACGGTTCCTGCGTTGTGAGGTCTACGCCCGCAACTTTCAACTCGGAAACGGGATCCATAGATCCGCCTAGGGACAGAAACTTTTTGTAGCGTTGCACTGCGGTAGCGCCCTCTTTGAGTATCTTTTCTGCAAGGCAAACGGCAGAGATTATGCCCGTGGAATATTTGTAGACGTAGAACGCACGGTAAAAATGCGGAATACGCGCCCATTCGTACTTGATCTCGTCGTTGTGATGCACCGCTTCGCCGTAGTACATCTTGTTGAGTTTGAGATATTCGTTGCACATCACGTCTGCCGTGAGGGGCTGACCGCTCTCCACCAAGGCGTGGGATATCTGCTCAAACTCGGCAAACATCGCCTGACGGTACATGGTCGTGCGAAGCATATCCAGATAGTATTGAAGCAAATATTTTTTTACGTTAACGTCTGTTTGTGTTGCAAGCAGGTATTTGAGAAGCAACACCTCGTTGCAAGTAGAAGCCACTTCCGCAACAAATATCTTGTAGTTTTCCTTGGCGAACGGTTGCGCCTTGCAACTGTAATATGTGTGCATGGAGTGTCCCATTTCGTGCGCTATGGTAAAAATATCGTGAGTGGTTTTTTGATAGTTCAACAGCATGTAGGGGTGCACTCCGCTTACACCGCTACTGTAAGCGCCACTACGCTTTGTGGGCGTTTCGTGAACGTCTATCCAACGATTGGCAAATGCCTCGCGCACCACGTTTAGATAGTCCTCTCCGAGAGGGGCAAGCCCCTTCAACACCAATTGACACGCCTCTTCGTACTCGCAGGAGATATCGGCATTTTCAAAAATAGGCACATACAGGTCGTACATGTTGAGCGTTTCTACGCCCAGCAGTTTTTTGCGTAGCGCTATGTATTTGTGCAACGGTTGAAAACTTGTGTGCATGCACTTGATGAGGTTGTCGTAGACGGATTTGTCCACCTGCTCGTAAAAGAGCGCCATTTCCATTGCGCTATCGAACTTGCGCGCGCGAGCGCTGAAACAATCTGCCTTTACACTACCCTCGTACAACCCTGCCAACGTGTTGATCTTGTCGATATACGCCTTGTAGTAGGTCTCGAAAGCAAGTTTGCGCACTGCCTGATCCTTGTGTTGCAAAAGCATGCTGTAAGTGCCGTGTCCCAGCTGTACTTCCTTGCCGTCAACGGTTATCTTGTCAAACTTGATGTCTCCGCTGTCCAGACGGTTGAAAACCTCGTGGAACTGTCCGCTGAAACTGCCCACTCCCGCAAGCAAACGTTCTTCGCTTTCCGAAAGAATGTGCTTTTTGCCACGGAGCAAGTTGGATAACGCCACATCATAGTCGGCAAACTCGGCGTCGGCAATAAATTCTTTGAGTTTTTCGTCGGGGATAGCGGACAACTCCGGGCTGACGAAACTTGTTGCCTCGTTGTACTTGGTGTACAAGCCGTATATGCGAGAGTAGCGCGCCTGCTTTTCGGGATCTTGAAGGTCGCTGTCGTAGTCCATGTGCGCGTAACCGAACAGGCGGTCCAATTTGAGTTCGACCTCGTCGGACAGTTTGAGAAATTTCAACAGACTGTCGCGATCGCTCAACTTGCCCTGAAAAGTTGTAAGTTTGGGATATTCCCGAGCAAAAGCGTCAAACTCCTTTTCCCAATCGTCGGGCGTGGGATAGATGTCTCCCAGGTTCCAAGTGTATTTTTCCGGTATGTCTGCGCGTTTTGTGTAGCTCATAACAAAAGCCTCCTTTTTTGCAATTTGTAAATATTATATACTTATTTTGCCGATATGTCAAAACAAAAAAGCCGAGAGCATTGCGCTCTCGACATAAAATCGGACGATCTTCAAACAAATAGGCACAACTTGCCCGCGCTTTTACTTGACTATGCTCCCGCAGATATGCCTTGCGCAGGCAGTTCAAACACCGTGGCATGTTGCTTTTATGATTTGTTGTTTATAATGATCACCAGAATTTTGTCCATTCAAATGAGCAATATTTCTTATTCAGATACTGTGCGGCGATCTTTGCATCTTCAAGCCCTTCTAACGTATGCGAACGAGTATTTTTGTCGTAATAATACCAGAACTTTGACTTCGGGAAAAATGCCCTTGTCAGCTTTTTGCAATCGGAAAAAGCACCCATGCCTATCTTCCTAACAGTGTTCGGTATTGTTATCTCCCTCAAGTTACTACAATTAGAAAAAGCTCCAATTCCTATACGTTGCAGTGTGCTATCACCATTATACGTCACGGTTTTTAATTTACTGCAACCCGAAAACGCGCCGTCTCCTATATCTGTAACTGTACATGGAATTGTTATCTCCTTCAAGCTACTACAACCGTCAAAAGCACCATGATATATTATTTTTGTCTCGTTATTTATTGTATAAGATGTTTTAGTCTTGTCAACTACGCCCATCAATACCGCATATTTGTTGTCGTCATTACCCAAATATTTGACGTCTTCTGATATATTATAACTCAAATTACTACAACCGCGGAATACATCTGAGCCTATGAAAGTGACACTGCTCGGTATATTTATATCCGTCAAATTACTGCAATCTAAAAACGCCTTTGAACTTATGCGTGTTACGCTACTCGGTATAACAATTTTCGTTAAGCTACTGCAACCACTGAAAGCGTTCAATCCTATCTCTGTGATTGAGTTTGGAATAGCTACCTCCGCCAAGTTGCTACAACCGGAAAAAGCATATGAGTCTATTTCTGTGACAGGCATTCCATTACAAGAACTTGGAATATTAACTTTTGTTATCAATTTGTCGGAACACCGAATTACGAAACCTTTTCTCAAATAATTAAGGCTAAACGACCAACAGCTTTGATCGACGTAACCGCATACTTTACAAACGGTGCCGTCAAAATCGTGCCGGGCTTTGTCGGCAACAATGTTAAGACCGCGAATTGCCGAGCGCCAATGATATTCTTTGTTCCAAGTCCAACTTTTACCAAATAAGTTGTTGCAACAGGAAAAAGCCTGATTGCCTATGCTCGTGACAGAATGCGGAATTATTATTTTTGTTAAGTTGCTACAATTGGAAAAAGCGCCTTCCCCAATGCTTTGCAAGTGGCTACTGTCTTCAAACTTCACTGCAAACAACCGTGTACAATCGGCAAAAGACATGCGTCCTATGCTAGTGACGGTGCTTGGAATGGTTACTTCTGTCAAGCTATCACAACCCGAAAAGGCACTATTGCCTATGCTTTGAAGTTGGCTGTCCTTTTCAAACGACACGATTTGCAACCTACTGCAATGATGAAAAGCCCGATCGCCGATGCTTGTGACAGAACTTGGAATTATTATTTTTGTCAAATGACTACAATCGGCAAAAGATTTGTTGCCTATGCTAATAACTCTGCTCGGCATTGTTATTGCCGTCAAGCTATCACAACCCGAAAAGGCGCCATTGTCTATAATTTGCAGTTGACTGTCATTCTCAAATGTCACGGTTTGTAACTGACTGCAATAACTAAAAGTCTGATCCTCTATACTTGTGACACAACGTGGCACGATTATTCTCGTCAAATTACTGCATCCATAAAATGCACTATTGCCTATGCTTTGCAGTTGACTGTCATTCTCAAACGTTACTCGCACCAAGTTTTTGCAACCGTAAAAAGCCCATTTGCCTATACTCGTTACTGTGCTCGGAATAATGACTTCCTTAAAATTAGCACCGCAAAAAGCCCGTTTGGGAATAGTTTCTACATCATCACTTAACAACAATGTTGTTAGAAGAGGACAAGTTGCAAATATAAATGAATCATTACTACTGTTTATACAGTTGGTAGCGTTCCAAAAAACTGTTTGCAATTGACTGCAATCTGAAAAAGCGCGTCCGCCTATGCTTGTAACACTACTTGGAATAGTTATTTCCGTCAAACTACTGCAACCGCAGAAAGCCTCATCTTCTATGCTAGTAACACTACTTGGAATAGTTATTTCCGTCAAACTACTGCAACCGCAGAAAGCCTCATCTTCTATGCTAGTAACACTACTCGGTATAGTGATTTCTGTTAAGTTGGTGCAACCCTTGAAAGCCTGATAGCCTATGTCGGTGACAGGCAAACCGTCGTGAGAACTCGGAACAGCTACCTTTGTTAAAGACTTGTCGGTACATTTAACAATATAACCTTGTTGATTGCTATCAAGGCTGAACACAAATGCACTTTCATCCAAGTAACCACAGACTTTGCATACATTGCCGTCAAGATCGTGCGGGGCTTTGTCTTGGACAATGTCACACCCGCAAATTGAGGCGTGCCAATGCGATGTGTTATCCCATGTCCAGTATTTGGCAAATAAACTACTGCAACCGTCAAACGCACCATTTCCTATGCTTGTGACTGTACTCGGTATTGTTATATTCGTCAAACTACTGCAACCAAAGAAAGCCTCATTGTATATGCAAGTAACGCTACTCGGTATAGTGATTTCTGTTAAGTTGGTGCAATCCTTGAAAGCCTGATAGCCCACACCCGTGACGGGTAAACCGCCGTGAGAACTCGGAACAGCCACCTTTGTTAAAGACTTGTCGGTACATTTAACAATATAACCTCGTTGATTGCTATCAGGACCATACACAAATGCACTCTCATCAATGTAACCGCAAACTTTGCACACATTGCCGTCAAATTCATGCGAAGCTTTGTCACTGACAATGTCGTGACCGAAAGTTGCCGAGTGCCAATGCGTTTTGCTATCCCTTGTCCAGTCTTTGGCAAACAAGTTACTGCAACCCGCAAATGCATCTGATCCTATGCATGTGACAGTGCTCGGGATGGAAATTTTCTCTATATTGTTGCAATCGGAAAATGCACTATCGCCTATGCGTTGCAGTTGGCTGTGCTCTTCGAACGTTACATTTTGCAAATTTGTGCAATATCCGAAAGCGTAGTCGCCTATGCTTGTGACTGTACTCGGTATTGTTATATTCGTCAAACTACTGCAACCAAAGAAAGCCTCATTGTATATGCAAGTAACGCTACTCGGTATAGTGATTTCTGTTAAGCTGGTGCAATCCTTGAAAGCCTGATAGCCTATGCGAGTGACGGGCAAGCCGTCGTGAAAACTTGGAATGATTACTTTTGTTACAGACTTGTCGGAACAGGCAACACTATAACCTTGTTGATTGCTATCAAGGCTGAACACAAATGCACTTTCATCCAAGTAACCACAGACTTTGCATACATTTCCGTCAAAATCGTGCGGAGTTTTGTTGCTTACAACGTCACACCCGAAAGTTGCCGAGTGCCAATGCGATTTGCTATCCCATGTCCAGTCTTTGACAAATAAGTTGTTGCAACCTGCAAATGCATCTGAGCCTATGTATGTGACGGTACTCGGAATAGCGATTTCCTTTATTTTACTGCAACCGAGAAAAGCATTATCACCTATGCGTTGCAGTTGGCTGTGCTCTTCGAACGTTACAATTTGCAAATTTGTGCAATATCCAAAAGCGTAGTCGCCTATGCTTGTGACTGCATGCGGAATTGTTATTTTCGTCAAACGTTTGCAACCACAGAAAGCCTCATCGTATATGCATGTAACACTACTCGGTATAGTGATTTCTGTTAAATCGATACAATCCTTGAAAGCCTGATAGCCAACATCCGTGACGGGCAAACCGTCGTGAGAACTTGGAACAATCACTTTTGTTACAGACTTGTCGGAACAGGCAACACTATATCCTTGTTGATTGCTATCAAGGCTGAACACAAATGCGCTTTCGTCAAAGTAACCACAGACTTTGCATACATTGCCGTCAAAATCGTGCGGAGTTTTGTCGCTTACAACGTCACACCCGAAAGTTGCCGAGTGCCAATGCGATTTGCTATCCCATGTCCAGTCTTTGGCAAATAAGTTACTGCAACTGTCAAACGCATTTCTTCCTATGCTTGTGACAGTGCTCGGAATAGTTATGCTCGTCAAGCTACTGCAACCACAAAAAGCCTCATCTTCTATGCTTTTGATACTGTTCGGAATTTTGACTTCTGTTAATTTTACACAATTTTTAAAAGCCTCATAGCCTATGCTCGTAACGGGCAAGCCGTCGTGAGAACTCGGAATGGTTATCTTTGTTACGGATTTGTCGGAGCATATAACAACATAGCCTTGTTGATCGCTATCAAGGCTATAAACAAGCGCATGCTCATCTATGTAACCGCAAACGTCACACACATTGTCGTCACCATAGTTGTGCGGGGCTTTGTCGCTTACCACATCGTGACCGCATGTTGACGCGTGCCAATGCGATGAACTATCCCACGTCCAGCTGTCGGAAAATGTGTGTTCGTGGATGTTGCTCGTCGCAAGTGTGCGTTCGATCGAACGGGAACTGTCATTGCACGCAACATACTTGTTGATCGCAATTGCAACAAGAGCCAACTTATCCTCAGACAAATTGTCCAAGGTAAATGCTTGTTGTTTGTGCAAATAGTAGTTAAACGTGCCTTCCAGCGGAGAATCGTCTACCCTACAAGGAATTACAGGCTTGTGCTCGTTTGCAAGCAATTCCAGCTCGTTTTCTACATGATCGGAACGCTGTGCGTATTGTGAAAGTATCAACAAAGCGCAACTGCAATTGACGATTGCATTGTTGATCGCTCTTGGATAGGGCGTGCCCGCGGGGATATCTCGCGTGCATATCCAGCACTTTATTTTTTCCGTTTGCTCCAAATAGTCTACAAGCCTATCCGCAACATCTTGGTTTTTGCTTGAAAAAGAAATGAAAACGTAATTTTCCATGGCTTCTCCCCCACGTTTAACTGAAATTATTGTAACACACATATGCCGTAAATGCAAGTGAGCGCTATGAAATAAAATGCCGAACAACAAAAAAATGCCCCGCGCAACAATGCGTTGAGCGGGGCGAAAATTTGCTACATCACAGTGAATCCCTCGGTGTTTTCAATCACCTTGAACAACTCCGCTTCTTTGCCTGTGTGGCTGTCCACATAAACATAGTACTGTCTATCGCCCATAGACGCTTGAAACTCATAGCAAGTGAGATATTTGCCGTCCTTTTCGATGAGCGACTTGGCAACGTTGGTGATACGAAGTCCGTCGCCAAGCGATTTTTCGGCGTTATCTTGCGATACGTCCCCGAAATCGACGTCCCAATCGCGGTGGTTCATCAAATACGCCCTTGCTTCCATGCCCACGACTTCACCGTCGGTGCAATCTACGGCAACTTTGATAAGGTCGGGATACACGATAACGTCGTCGATGACCGTTGCGCAATTGACATAGGTTACAAAGTCCTGCGTTTTGCTCACCCACACGCCCTTTACATCGTAGCCCAATTTGTTGCAAAACTCTTCGGCTATTTCGATGCACTTGTCGCAATCGGCAGACAATTCGCCGTTTGGCTCGCGGTAGGTTTCGTACTGCACTACGCGACCGTCTGCGGTGGTTATAACGCGACCGTCCTCCAATTGGTAAATATACGTCAAGCCGTTGTTATTTATTTCTCCCTCAAAGCGCGCCTCTCCGAAAAGTTCGGATATCGCCTTTTGAACGTCGTCGTGAGACGCTTTTGCTTTGCAGGGAAGTTTTTTGTTCTCGACGCTTTCGGAAAACGGTCCGTCGTATATGAGCTTTTCGTAAGTAAACGCGTTTTGTTCCACTTCGTTCAAACTGTCAGACAACGCGCCAACGTTTCCTATGCCGTTGCCGTTGGTTATGAACATACCGCTGTCGCTTTCGCTGTAACCTTCAAGAAAGTCGTAAAGCCTGCTTGCAACGTCGTCGAGATCCATCAGTGCCATGCGTTCCTCGGCGGAAAGTTGTTTGCCCCCGCTCAATTTGCCCAACAGATATGTTGCGTAATCTTGCGTTTGATTGACAAACCGCTGACATGCCGCCAAATTGTCGCTGTCGGCAATGGGCAAATCTGCAAGATTTTGATTGACAGCGTTTGCGTGTATCACGACGTCCGTCAACATTTTCGTTTGGTGCGCCACGTCCTGCGAAACCGCTATCTTGCCCAAATCGGCGTCAAGATTTTTCATGCTGTCGCATGCGTTGTAGAGCGAACGTTTGTAGCCGTTTTCCTGCGAAATTTTGTAGGTGTTTTCGTCCGTCACTTGCGACATGCGCATGCGTGCTATTTTGTCAGACATCACAATGCCCAACGTCGTTGTCGTGGCAATTGCAAGCAGTGCCAATACCCCGAAAAATATCATCCAAAAGTTTTTGATAGTTTTGTTTTGTCTTATCACGGTACACCTCACGCACAAAATATATGCTTGCCTATCGTGACAAGTTGCGGACGAGACCATATCCACTTGCTCGTTGCCGTTGCGGGGTTAAAGTAGTAGATGGCTCCGCCTGTGGGATCCCAACCGTTCATGGCGTCCTGCGCCGCACGCGTGCATTCGTCGTTGGTGCCGAGATTGATCTGCCCGTCGGATACGCAAGTAAATGCTCCCGATTGATAGATAACGCCGGAAATGCTGTTGGGGAAAGCGCTACTCTTTACCCTGTTGAGTATCACCGATGCCACCGCCACCTTGCCGGTGTAACTTTCTCCGCGTGCCTCGCCGTACACGCAACAGCTCAACAAATACAGATCGCTGTTGCTTACGTTGTTGGACGTGGTAGTTGCGCCGTCGCTTGTTGCGGACGTGAGGGAAATTCCCATTGCCTTGGCAGTTGCCTTGCCCACAATGCCGTCTGCCGTCAAACCGTTTTTGCGTTGAAAGTACTGCACGGCGCTTTTTGTCTTGGCGCCGAATATGCCGTCCACGCTACCCGTGTAGTAGCCCCAACGTTTAAGTTTGGTTTGAATTGTCTTGACTGTCGCTCCGCGCGAACCCACTTTGATCGTTGCGGCCTCTGCCGTAGTAAACGCAAGCGCGCATAGCAAAGCAGTGAGCGTGACGAAAGCCAGTGCAAAACAAATAAGTCTTATCTTTCTTGTTTGCGTCACACAAATATCCTCCTAAAATTTTTTTGTTAGTATGAATATTTGGCGCAAACAATATTCTTTGGACAAAACAAAAAGCCGTCATATCAAAATGACGGGGCATAATAAATATATTAAAGTACGCGTTTGGATAAAAAGAAAATTTGAACGGGCGATACGCGCGTCGCGCATAGCAAAACGTCTCCCGCAAGCGACGATCGTGCGTCGTTTACTGACTGCCCTGCCTTTGCAGGAGTTTATTGCCCCTTGTTGATCTGCATTATGCTAATAACATCCTGTTTGAGATCGAACAGGGGTTTGAGCGTAGGATATTTGGCGACCAGTTCCTCCGTTACGTCAGGAGTTTCGCCGACGTCGCTTGCATCCACTTGCACTTCGAACATGGCAATGTAAAAATAGGGGTGTTCGTAGGTGGCGTCCTCTCTGTTGACGGTAAGCACGATGTTGAGATAACGCTTGTCCTCCGATAGCACCAACGCTCGTCCCGTGCGATAACTTTCCACGCGGTAACCAACAATATCCTCAAAACGTATCAACGGCTTGGTGGATAAATATGTGTCGGCAATGCGCTTGCCCTCAAAGTCGATACACAATGTTTGCCCGTCCGCCTCGTAACGTTTATCGATATGAAATCCCTCGCGGGCAAGCATTTTGTCAAAGCTTTGTTGACGAATTTGCAAAAGCAAATACACCAGATACACTATCAACGCGCAAATAAACAGCAAAACGATGTACGCCCACCAAGGAAGCGTTTTGCCACTGACGTTGCGGTAAATGCCGTCAAACAGCGCAATGAAAACCGCGCAACTCACAACGGAAATGACCGCGAATAGTATCAAATTGTTTTTCTTCATAATTTGTCCCCAAATAAACGCGTTTGTTCGCTTGTGTAATATTGTAGCACAGTCGAAAACAAAAATAAAGAGTTGCAAGATATAAATTTATTTTGACAAATTTTTTTTGCCACCAAAACCCGTTGAAAGATTGTTCGCACAAATATAACCGCCTAGGTCTGTTTGCCCGACGGTTACTCTGTTTTGGACGTTTGAAAAGGACGTTATCTGTGTTTTTGGGGATATGGGGTGGCAAAAAAGCAATTATTTGACGTGCGAAGCCTTCCACTCTTCGATTATTTGCAACAGTTTCGATTTGTAAACTATTTGATTTGTGCCGTTGCTTTCTCCTCCCACAAAGCACAGCGGAGGATACACCACGCACCACCAATTGTCGCCCTTTCCGCTTCCCAGTTCGATGATGAGCGCGTCGTAAACGCCCTGTTCCAGCGTAAGATCCCCATAGCTTCTGTCGGGAAACTGTTCTTCGCACAACTTGGCTTTGGACGTGTAGGCAAACCCGTTGGCTTTGAGCACGCCGTCGCAAACTTCTTCGATATGTTCAATTTGAGATTTTACCGCCTGCATTGCCTGCGATTTTGAGCGGACGTTTGCAAGATAGGGCGTCAGATAGTCCACCACGGCGCTTTTTACCTGATACTTTACGTTTTGATCGCTTTGGCTGTTGCTGTCGGCACGGATATGTATGCGCAAAAATTCCGAATTTGTCTTTTTTTGCGGGACGGCTGTTATTATCGTAAGCAAAACGACAAGCGCAATTACACCGAAAACTATTTTTTTCATGATCCACCTCGTTGATGTCGGTGTTATTGTTGTTGACGCTTTTGCCCTTCGATAAAACAAAAACCCACGCTTATTTGCGCAGGTTTGAGATAACTTTGTCGAATCGAACCTCTTCCACTCCCCTGTCCGCCGATCGGCACAACCGCGTGTCGAAGCCGAATTTTGAAAGCAATTCGACGGCGCGAACCGCTTCGTCTTGTTCTGTAAAAGGCACGAAATACGCGCTACCGCTACCCGTCATGCAACAATTCCATTGTTGTTTTTTTGCAAAGGCAACATAGTCCTTTGCATAGTCGTCGAGACTTTGCATTGCCTGTTGCAGATCGTTGTAAAATACAACCGCGTTGCCTTCTTGACGCTCGATGTCGCAAAAATCGCTATGCTCCGCCACAGACAATTCGAAACCGTTGCGCAACCTGTCGAACATGACGGGAGTAAAATGCTCCGTTACGCGGTACAACGAACCAACGGGCAGTTCGTCGTAAGCAGAATAGACTTGCGCCGTGCCGTAACGGACATTGAAAGTCGTCAAAGCAAAGTACAGCGGTCTGCACAGCGTTGCAAACGTTATGTCGTCTCCCTTGCCCATCATGCGGGCAAGACCGCCGTGCAACATAAAGTTGACGTCGCTCCCGATGTCGGCGCACAGTTCGTGCGTTTTGAGGCAATGGATATCCACGCCAAACAGTTTGCACATGCAGTAAACGACCGCCGACGCGTCCGCGCTCGAACCGCCCATTCCCGCGCATAAGGGAATATGCTTTTGTATCGTGATGTCCACCCCGCAAGTGCCGAATCGATCGATAAATTTCAATGCCGAAAGGTATGCCGTGTTGCTTTCCTTTGGGATGTTCGGCGTTCCGCAAACGGTCACGCGTTTGTCGGCGCGAGGAGCAACTTCCACCTCGTCATAAATATCCACGGACGTGACAAGGCTGTCTATCGGGTGAAATTTTCCCTCTTTGGCGCCCACGCCCAAAGTCAAATTGAGTTTTGCATACACTTTTACCTTCATACGGATATTTTACCACACAATTTGATTGCGCGCAACTGCCCGAAACGTCACGATATGCGTTCCGATGCAAAGCACGCCACATTGTCGCGTCAAACGTTTTGGCGAAACGACGTCAAAAACGGCTTGAAACACCCTGTTTTCAAGTCGTTTTTGCAACAATATTCTTGGTCGCTTGTGCCGTCAACGCGACAACGTCATCGATTTAGCGTGCAAAGCGCCTGTCAGATCTTGTTGAACACCACTATTCTCGTGTCCTGCTCCAACGGACTGGTTATCTCGGGATTGACGGCGACAAGATCCTCTTCCGACATGTGCAAGCCCTTGGCAAGGCTCCACAGCGTTTCTCCCTTGTGCGCAAGACACACCTCTATTGCGGGAAGTTGCGATTTGTCAAAGGGCTGTTCTTCTCCCGCCACGATCACGGAGCAGGTGACGTCGCGCTCGCTTTCGACGGTAAAGCACAGTTCCGCCTCCGCTTGCAGTCCGCCGTTATCGCGAACGGTAAGTTCGCAAACGCATGCGGTTGCATAACTGCGACACTGAGGCATGATGTAGTCAACGGGCAATATCTCGCAAAACGGCAGTTCTATCGCTTGGCTTTCTGTGCCCGTTTCGGTGGAATACAACACTGTCGCATACACCACGCCCTCCACCTGCACTCGCTTTTCGAGAGATTGCGTTTTGAGCACGGTCGCGCTTACGTTTACTGTGGTGATGGGCGTCTTGTCGGCAGGGAGAGGCAGATTTGCCGTGATCTTTTTGCGCTCGACGGTGCTTCCGCAAGGCAGTGTCGTAACGGCACTTTTGCGTTCGAAAACAAAGTCGCAATTGGCGCCGTAGGCGTCGTTGACAAGCTCGCACACGCCTATCTTTACCGCCTCAACGCGTACGTTGGCGGAAATTTCCACGCTGAATGTCGTGTTTGCCTCCTCGGAAATATCCAAACGCACCTTTGTGTTTTTGACGGAAATGCTCAACCTCAACTGGCTGTCTGCGTCTATGGAAGAAGCGTCCAACTCCCTGTCGAACTTGAAGGGAAAGTTGTCCGTGACGATAGTTCCGTCGCTGATGTAGGTAAGACGAACGGTCGCCTCTCCCACAAGGTGCAATACGCCGTTGAGACAGGTGTATTCCGTCGTGTAGAGATCGCTCTCTGCAAGAAGCACCGTCGTGATGTTGCGCGAGGCGTTAAGTTCCTCGTCCACCACCAGCGGAATAGTCAAAATATCCGCCGATTGCAAATATTCCGTGCCAATGGCGTTGCAAAAGACATCCTCACCCCCTGCCAGATAGG